>JBAYDV010000035.1:0-19292 GCA_041668045.1 Bacteroidales bacterium
CGCCAGCAAAGTAAAAAGCAATGTAATGCTGCTAATTATAGGAATAATGATAGGATATCTAGCATCTTCTTTAATATCCATATTGACATATCACGCATCAGCAGATAAAGTCAGGCAATTCGTCATGTGGGGCATGGGAGATTTTTCAAATGTCTCAATGGAAAAGTTACCATACTTCTCATTATTCTCTCTGCTAGGCTTATTACTATCAGTATTAATGATAAAACCACTAAACGCTTTATTATTAGGAGAAAACTATGCTAAAAACCTAGGCGTAAATATCAAGAGAAGCCGTATATATATATTACTCGTAACAGGTTTATTAACGGCAATAGTTACAGCTTTTTGTGGCCCAATCGCGTTTATAGGGCTGGCAGTACCTCACGTAGCAAGATTATTAACAGGATCTTCAAATCATAAATTATTAGTACCTGCCACCATAATGGCAGGAGGAGCGATAGCGCTCTTGTGTAATATTTTAACAGTTATACCAGGTAGTAATGAGATGCTACCTTTAAGCGCTATAACACCTATAATCGGTGCACCAATTATAATATATGTTATAGTTAATAGAAAACATATACAATATTTTGATTAATAGTATGAAAGAAAAAATAACAGTCTTGGAGACGATAAATTTAAGTATTGGATATGCTCTAAAACATAGACAGAAAAAAGTATTATGCCATAATATGAACTTAAAACTTTTCAAGGGCAATGTTACTTCTTTGCTAGGTTTGAATGGAAGCGGAAAATCTACACTCTTAAGAACATTATGTGGATTTTTAAATCCTATAGAAGGGGAAATTAGAATTAATGGAAAAAACATTAAGTCTTTCTCAGAATCAAAAATGGCCACTACACTTGGATTAGTATTAACAGAAAAAACTAATGCAGGAGGAATGAAGGTTAAAGAATTAGTATCATTAGGACGTCATCCATATACTGGTTTTTTCGGTAATTTAAAAGAAGTTGATTATAAAATAATAGAAGAATCTATGGATGCTGTAAATATCTCTCACAAGGCAGATAATTATGTATCTGAATTATCTGATGGTGAACGACAGAAGGTTATGATAGCTAAAGCATTGGCCCAGGAATGTCCTATAATATTTTTAGATGAACCTACAGCCTTTCTTGATATAATAGCTAAAGTAGAGATAATGCTATTACTCAAGAAACTATCTCATGAACAGAATAAAACCATATTATTGTCAACTCATGATATGAATACAGCACTAGATATGAGTGATGATTTATGGCTATTAGGACATGATAAAATCATTAATGGAAGTACAGAGGAACTCATTAAGAATCAGAAAATAAATGATATATTCGAAAGTGATAAAATAAAGTTTGACTCTCGTCTTAGAAGTTTTTCTTGTTTATCGTCTTTGTGAAAGAATTACACCGAAAATCACAATAAATATCCCTATAATTTTACTCCAGCTTAAATTCTCCTGACCTACTAAAAATGCTCCAATAGCTGCAATAGCAGGATTTACAGCTGTAAAAACAGAAGCTTTAGTTATACCTAAATTTTTAATAGCTTGAGTATATAATGCATAGCAAATAGCTGAACAGAAAACAGCTAAACTAAGAAGAGGATATAAAACATCCCATTTTAACATCATATCTATAGAGAATCCTTTCTGTCCTACAGTTAGGAAAAAAGGTAAAAAGTACATTGAACCGATTATAAATTGATACGCAGTGATAGTATATCCATTATATTTATTAGTTAAATTTTTAGTAGCGATAGAATATCCTATAGTACTTAGAACGGCTATCATTAAAAAAACTATTCCCCACCAATATTTAACTGATATATTATTTCCTTTTAAAACGATTAATAAAATACCTGGAAGTGTAATTATAGTCCCAATAATATTTAAAAGAGACATTTTAGTCTTGTAAACAATATAGTCTGTAATCATAGTAAAAATAGGAATAGTAGCTATAATTACAGCAGCTAAAGTAGGAGAGTCAGTAGCCTTAAGTCCAAAACTCTCGAAAATAAAATAAATAAAGGGTTCGAAAACTGCTAATAAAAAAAACCATTTCCAGTCGGCCTTATCTACTTTTTGAAATTTTCTAAGCAGTAAAGCGATAATACTCATCGTAAGTCCACCAATCGCCATTCTGAAAAAAATGAATGCAAAGATTGGAATATTGTGGTGGATAAGTGAGTTGGTCCAAATAAAAGAGAATCCCCAAAAAAGAACGGCAATACTTATTTCTATATATACAAGAGTGAGAGATTTAATGGCAATATGACCGTTTCTTCCAATTACTCCTATTCCTCCATCGCCTTTATTGAAAATTTTTGACATTTTATTTTTTAGATTTATCTGGATTAAAAAGAAGACGCTTACTATTAGTCTTGCCAGTTAATCTGCCTTTTGATACCACTTGAGTACCATTAACGAAAGTAGAATGGATTTTGTAATCAAAACTTTTACCTTCAAAAGGAGACCATTTACATTTATAAGCTATATTCTTTTTCGATACTTTATATGGTTTAGAAAATGAAGGTTGAATAAGCACTAAATCTGCATAATATCCTTCTTTAATAAATCCTCTTTTTTGAATATTAAAACATTCAGCAGGCTTGTGACACATAAGTCTAACTACACGTTCCATCGTAAATATTCCTTCTTCTGATAATTGAAGCATTAATTGTAGCGAATGTTGAATCATAGGTATGCCAGAGGGCGAGTGTAAATAATCTTTATCCTTTTCTGAGAATAAGTGAGGAGCGTGGTCGGTACCTACTGTAGCTATTACACTATTGCGTACTGCTTCTCTTAATTTGATTTTATCTGCTAGATTCTTAATCGCTGGGTTACACTTGATTTTGGCACCCATTGCCGCGTAATCTCTATCGTCAAACCATAAATAACTGACGCATGCCTCTGCAGTAATATTTCTATTGTTAATTCTAGCCTGTTCTATAGCCTCTAGCTCTTCTTTAGTAGATACATGTAGAATATGAAGACGTGCTCCTGTTTCTTCTGCTAGGTTTATGGCTTTTAATGATGATTTAAGGCAAGATTCACGATTTCTAATATTGGGATGTTCGGAAAACGGGATATTGGCCTTTTTACTAACATTGTCTGTGTATTTCTTTTTAGCTGTCTTGAGATTATTTTGAATAATTTCTTCTGTTTCGCAGTGTGTAGCTATAAGACAAGGAGCATTAGCGAAAATTTCGTGTAGTGAATTATTGTTATTTACTAGTAAATTGCCTGTCGATGATCCCATAAAAACTTTTATGCCACAGTTTTTTTTAGGATTTATTTTTTTAATTTCTTCCAGATTGTCATTATTGGCTGCTAAATAGAATGAGTAGTTGGCATAGGATTCTTCAGCAGCGTGTTTATATTTTTTCTCTAAAGCTTTAATGGTGTTGGTAGGAGGGGTATTGTTTGGCATATCCATGAATGATGTTACTCCTCCAAGTACAGCGGCTCTACTTTCTGTTTTTATATCTCCTTTATATGTATCGCCAGGGTCTCTAAAATGTACATGGTCGTCAATGACTCCAGGAATTAGATATAATCCTTCTGCGTCTATGACTTTATTAGCTTCTTTTTCGACTTCTTCTAGTGTTTTAGGGGAAATAATAATCTTTGAAATAATATCTCCAGTAATTAATATACTACCTTGAAAATTTTTGTATTCATTAATAATAGTAGCGTTTTTAATTAGAGTTTGAAATGTATTTTTATTACTCATTATTTATTTTATAGATTTCTTAGTACCGTATATTTTTCTGAATCTTAGTTTAATTACACCTCTAAAAGCTTCTCCAAAGATAGAACTACTCATTTTCGATGTTCCTTCTATACGATCTGTAAATATTATAGGGACTTCTTTAATATTATATCCTAATTTATAGGCTGAATATTTCATTTCTATCTGGAAACCATAGCCTTTCATCTGTATCTTATCAAGATCTATATTTTCTAATAATAATCTTTTATAACAAACGAACCCGGCAGTGGTGTCAAAAACTTTCATGTTTAAGACTGTTCTTACGAAAAGAGATGCTCCATAAGATATAATTATTCTTCCTATTGGCCAGTTTTTCACTGCTATGCCATTACAGTATCTAGAACCCACTGATAAGTCGGCATCATCATCGTGACATGCCTTATATAGTTTTATTAAATCGTCTGGATTATGAGAAAAATCGGCATCCATTTCAAATATGTAGTCATATTTATGTTCTATGCCCCATTTAAAACCAGCTTTATATGCTGTTCCTAAACCTTGTTTTCCTTTTCTTTCGATAATAAAGAGGCTGTCAAGAAATTCTTTTTGTAAATTTTTGACGATATTAGCTGTGCCATCAGGAGAGCCATCATCTACGATTAAAATATGAAAGTTTCCTTCTAGTGATCTGATTTTACGAGTTATTTTCTCAATATTTTCCTTCTCGTTATAAGTCGGAATTATTACTAATTTATCTGTCATAAAATTTAAATTTCTTGATAAGATTGTTTCTATCGTCCAAAGGTATAAAAAAAAATGTACCTTTGAATCTGAAAAATTATTTTCAGTATGAAAAATAAACTAAATTTAGGTTTAATAGTATTATTCTTATCCATTTTCTGTGTTAGAGCTCAAGAAAATCGAGATTATAATTTAATATGGAATATAGATTATAAATTTATGTTCGATAATAGAGAATTTAGTAATAATGCTAATAATTATTCCTTTACTTATTTTGGAAATATAGTTGCTCCAGAACTAGGAATTCAGATAGATAGTAAGAATACTCTTTATGCAGCTGTCGATATAGAGAGATATTTTGGTAAAAAGACGACAAAAGATGATTATAATTTTTTGGCTTATTATGAACATGTAGGCGAGCATTTTAAAGCAGATGTCGGTTTTTTTCATCGTGATAAGTATAAAGGTACTTTTCCTAGCGCTTTTTTTGATGATTCCTTATTGTTCTATGATAATGCAGTAGAAGGAGCCTTGTTTCAATATGTAGAAAAAACCTGGTATCTTGAATTAGGTATAGATTGGTTTGGATATGTGTATAAAGATAGTAGAGAGAGGTTTCAGATATTGTCTTCGGGTAGAAAAGATTTAGGTCCATTTTATGGAGAATATAATTTTATGATGTATCATTATGCGGGTAGTGAAGTGGTTAGGGGAGTAGTTGATAATTTCTGGTTTTATCCTCGTGTGGGAATAGATTTTACTCAGTGGTGGCCTTTTCAAGTTTTTGATTTGAAGTTGGGTTATTTACAGTCTCTTCAATGTAATAGACATGAGAGTAGTAAATATAAAAGACCTGGAGGATTTCAAGCAGAAATAGATATTAGAAAATGGAATTTCGGTATTGATAATACATTATTTATAGGTGATAATATGAATCCTTTTTATCATTCACTTGATAAAGCCGGTGCTGAGTATGGAAGAGATTTATATATGGGAAATCTATTTTATGGAGCAGGTAATGGTATGTATAATCGACTCGAATTTTATTATGAGCCTGTGCAGAAACAGTGGCTACATTTTCGTATATCATCTATTCACCATTATGATGGGAAGGATTGGGGGAGTGAGCAGAAAGCTACCGTTTATATTAAATTTGGTGGAGATTTTAAAGGACATAGACGTTATGGTGACAACAAAAAAAATTGGTAAGCTAAAAATAGCATTATTTAGTTTTGATGTTATATGGGAGCATCCTAGTGAGAATCTTGTGATTTTTGAAACTATTATTAGTGATTTTTATAAATGTTTATCATCTAGTGAATTACCAGATATTTTGATTTTCCCTGAGATGTTTTCTAGTGGGTTTTCTTTACGCGTTCATTCTGCCGAAGGCATGAATGGCTTGAGTTACGGCTGGTGTAAAAATATTGCCATAAAATATAATACGGCGGTGGTAACTTCTATAGCTATTAAAGAGAATGATATGATGTTTAATAGATGTTTTTTTATTAGACCTGATGTTATTTCTGGAGAGGATGTGTATTATGATAAAAGACATCTTTTTAGAATGGCGGGTGAGGATGAAAATTTTACCGCTGGATGTAGAAAAGTGATTACTACTTATAAAGGATGGAATATTTGTTTGAATGTGTGTTATGATTTGAGATTTCCTGTTTGGAGTAGAAATGTTAATAGAGAGTATGATTTGTTAATCAACGTGGCTAATTGGCCTAAGAGAAGAGAGAATGTATTAAATCCATTGTTAAGAGCTAGGGCTATTGAGAATCAGGCATATGTGGCTTTTTGTAATAGAGCTGGGTTTGATCCAAATGCTGAGTATGTGGGAGAGTCTGAAGTTTTTGATTTTAATGGGAATAGTATCAGCTCTACATATAATATAAATGGTGTTAATGTTAGTGTATCTGTTTTAAGTAGTTCAGAATTATATAAATATAGAAATAAATTTCCTGTGTGGATGGATGAAGATTCTTTCACTGTAGTAAAATAAATTTTAAATAAATTATGAATAAAGTATTTTTTAATATTATTTTAATCCTTTTCTTAAACGTATTATTGTTTTCATCGTGTAATCATTATGGAGAGTTTGATTTACATGTGTATTCCACTAATGATGTACACGGAATGTATTTCGATAGTACTACTTATGGTAGTGTAAATTCTTCATCATATTCTAAGATTTGTCGGTTTATTAAAAATAAAAGAGCTCTTTATGGAGAACAAAATGTGGTTTTGGTCGATGCGGGAGATATTATGCAAGGTACAAGTTCTTCATATTATTTTAATTATATAGATAGCAGTGCTACTGAAAGTGAAGCTGCTAAGATTTTAAATTATATAAAATATGATGCAGTTATAGTGGGTAATCATGATATAGAAGCTGGACATAGAAATTATGATATGCTAAATAATGATTTGAATGCTCCTTTGTTAGCTGCGAATGCTGTTAAGTCAGGAACAGAAGATTGTTATTTTAAAGCTTATACTATAATTAAAAGAGGGGGGTTGAAAATAGCTATTATAGGAATGACTAATTCATGGATAAAACATTGGGTAGGAGTTGAAGAGAGAAAAGGAATAGAGTTTCTTCCTATTTATCCATTAATGCAGAGTTTAGTAGATGATATACGTAGTAGAGAAAAGCCTGATTTAGTTTTTCTAGTTTCTCATTCTGGTTTTGGAGATGGTTCAAAGGAGAATGAAGAGCAATGTTCTAGATATGTAGCGGATCATGTGAGAGGTTTGGATGGTCTTTTTATTGGACATGATCACATAGCTCTGAAAGAGAAACGTTTAATGGAAAAAGATACTGTAGGCTTGATTGAATCTGGGTCTAGGGCTAACTATATTTCTGAGACTAATTTTCACATAGTTAAGGATAAACAAGGTATTACCATAAGCTCAAATCAGAATTTAATTTCTTTGAAAGATAGTCTATCTGATGAAGAATATGATAAGTTTTTCTATAATGACTTTTTAAAGGTAAAGAAATTTTCTAATAAGAAAATTGGGTCTTTACTTTCTGATATTGATATGAGTCTTGCAGCTGAAGAACAATGTCCATATTTAGATCTTATTCATTCTGTACAGCTTGATGTTTCGGGAGCACAAATATCGATAACAGCTCCTACATCTATAAAAGGTTATTTGCCAGCTAAAGATATAACTTACAATGACTTATTTAAATTATATGTTTTTGAAAATACATTAAAGGTAGTTAAGATGACAGGTGAAGAAATTACTAAATATCTGAATGAATCTTATTCTAGATGGAATAAAACAGATAATTATTATAATTGGGATTCAGCTGCTGGTATTAATTATGAGGTTAGTCGTTCAAGAAATGGAGATAAAAAGGTGAATGTTTTATCTATGGCAGATGGTAGTAGATTTTATAGAGATTCTTCTTATACTGTAGCTATGACTTCATATAGACTTAGTGGAGGTGGCGATTTATTAAAAAATGCTGGTATTAGGATTGATTCTAATAATACTATAGCAGAGTATGGTGATATTAGAGAACTTATCGGCAGCTATTTTATTAAAAATAAAAGTGTTGATCCTTCCCACCTTAAAAATAAAAATATTATAGGGACATGGAATGTTGTAGAATAGCATTTCTTTTTATATCTTTGTAGTGCTTTAATGAAGTATATTATGGAAGAAAAATATGAATTAATTTTAAGCAGTTTAGAGTCGAAGATGCAAAAAATCATAGCATCGAAAGAAAATCTTTTAGCTGAAAATATCGCATTGACTTCTGAAGTAGAAAAATATAAAGCAAATGAAATTTTTTTAAACAATAAAATAAAAGAATTAGAACAGAAGATAGATGACCTACAAATGACAGGAGCTTTTGAAACATCAAATAGCGATATTAAAGATGCTCGTCAAAATATAGGTAAATTGGTTAAAGAGTTAGATAAATGTATCGCCTTGTTAAATGACTAATTAATATGGAAGAAGAAAAACATTTTATAAAGGTTCAAATCGCAGGAAAAATTTTTAAATTTAATCTGCGCCCTGAAGAAGAAGAAATGTTTAGAGCAGCTGTTAAGATGGTTAAAGAATTGTTCGAGAACAATAAATCGAAATATAAAATGTCTGCCGACATAGATGCTTTAGCAGTGGCTGCTGTCCACATTGGTTTGGAATTGTATAAGGAAAGAAAAGAAAATCCTACAAAGGATATAATAAATAGATTAAAAACTCTTGATAATCAACTTGATGAATATATAGAAAACGGCCGTTAGACTGCTCTTTGCTAAAATCAACAGAATTATTATACCGAGTGTACTCGATTTTAAAAAGACAGGCCTAGGTTACCCTTCGGGGGATTACAATTTTTGTGACGTTGGAAGTCTGATTATATAATCGGAGCTCAAATCTTATTTTTTAAGATTTTTTGATAAACAGCGCTAACGGCTTTTTTATATTTTAAATCTATTGAAATTATTAATTCTTCTATTTTAATAATTTTATATATTAATGGATCAAACAATAACTATAATTATAACGGTTATAATAACAGCTATAATTACTCTAGGTGTAACTTTATTAGTACAACATGTATTTTTAAAAAAACGTAGAGCTGAATTACTTTCAAAAGCTCAAGAAGAAGGTGAAAATATCAAAAAAGAAAAAATTTTTCAAGCAAAAGAAAAATTTCTTCAATTAAAAGGAGAGCATGAGCAATATATTAATGATATCAATGCGAAAGTTCAACAAGCTCAACATAAAATCAAACAACGCGAAATACAGTTAAACCAGCAGAATGGGGAACTTCAGCGCAAGAACAAAGAAGTAGAAGCTATAAAACTAAATCTTAAGACTCAAGTAGATTTAGTAAATCGTAAGAAAGATGAATATGAAAAGCTCCGTCAAGAGGCTATAAATAGTATTGAAAATATAGCTGGGATGTCAGCTGAAGAAGCTAAGAAACAATTAATAGAGACTATGAAGCAAGAGGCTAAAACTCATGCGATGTCATTTATTAATGATACTATGGATGAAGCTAGACTTACTGCAAGTAAAGAAGCTAAAAGAATAGTTATTAATACTATTCAAAGAGTAGCACCTGAAACAGCTATAGAAAATGCAGTAACTGTATTCAATATAGAAAGTGATGAAATCAAAGGTCGTATTATCGGTCGTGAAGGAAGAAATATTAGAGCATTAGAAGCAGCTACTGGTGTAGAAATAGTAGTTGATGATACTCCAGAAGCTATTTTATTATCTGCGTTTGATCCAGTAAGACGTGAAGTAGCTCGTTTAGCTTTACATCAATTAGTTACTGATGGTCGTATACATCCTGCACGTATTGAAGAAGTAGTAGCTAAAGTAGAAAAACAACTTGATGATGAGATAATGGATACAGGTAAGAGAACTTGTATTGATTTAGGTATTCACGGTCTTCATTCAGAACTTATTAGATTAATTGGTAGAATGAAATATCGTTCTTCATATGGACAAAATCTTTTACAGCATTCAAGAGAGGTCGCTAATATATGTGCAACAATGGCTTCTGAATTAGGGCTAAATCCTAAAGTTGCTAAGAGGGCAGGTCTTCTTCATGATATTGGAAAAGTATCTTCTGATGATTCAGAATTGCCACATGCTATTTTAGGTATGAAATTAGCTGAGAAATATAAAGAATCTCCAGAAATATGTAATGCTATAGGTGCTCATCATGAGGAGATAGAAATGAATACAATTATTGCTCCATTAGTAATGGTTGGAGATGCTATATCTGGTGCAAGACCTGGTGCGAGAAGAGAAGTTATAGAATCTTATATTAAACGACTAAAAGATATGGAAGGGATAGCTCTTGAACATCCTGGTGTTACTAAAACATATGCTATTCAAGCTGGTCGTGAACTTAGAGTAATAGTTGGAGCTGATCAGGTTTCAGATAATGAAGCAGAAAAATTATCTAATGATATAGCTGAAAAGATTCAAAATGAGATGGTTTATCCTGGACAAGTTAAAATTACAGTTATCCGAGAAACTCGTTCAGTAGCTTTTGCTAAATAAAATGATTTATTTTTTGTAATTATTGAATATATAGACCTTTATAACATTATCGTTAAATGAAAAAACAATTTATTTATATTCTATCTTGTACTGCGTTTATCTTAGCTGGATGTAATAGTGGTACAAATCGTGATGTTCAATTGCCTAAGTCTTATGCACATAGTGTTGACTCTGTGCTTAATATGATGACACTTAGAGAAAAAGTAGGGCAATTAGTACAATATACTGGCAATTCTCAAGCTACAGGACCTGTACAGATTGATTCTACGATTAATAAACAGATTATAAATGGAGATGTTGGTTCTATGCTAAATGTTTCTGGAGCAGAAAATACTCGAAAGGTCCAAGAATTAGCTATGAAATCACGTTTACATATTCCTTTAATTTTTGGATTAGACGTAATTCATGGTTTATCTACTATTTTCCCAATTCCGTTAGCAGACGCATGTAGTATGGATTCTAGTCTAATACGTAGAGTCGCAGCGGGCGCTGCTAAAGAAGCAGCTGCAGAAGGTATCCATTGGACTTTTGCGCCAATGGTTAATGTTAGTAGAGATGCAAGATGGGGTAGAGTAATGGAAGGAGCTGGAGAAGATACTTGGTATAATTCGCAAGTGGCGAAATATAGAATTAAAGGTTTTCAAGGTTCAGATTTAAAAGATTTGTCTACTATTTTAGCATGTACGAAACATTATATTGGATATGGAGCATGCATCGCAGGAAAGGATTATAATTCTGTAGATATGTCATTAAATAAATTATATAATGTATATTTACCTCCTTATATATCTGCAATAGAGGCTAATTCTGCGACGTTTATGTCTAGCTTTAATCTAATAAATGGAGTGCCTGCTACTGGTAATATTCCTCTTTTAAGAGATTTATTAAAGAATAACTTAGGATATGATGGATTTGTCGTATCTGATTGGGGTTCAGTCCGAGAAATGATTTCTCATGGTTATGTTAAAGATTTAAAAGATGCTACTGCTGAATCTTTGTTAGCTGGATGTGACATGGATATGGAATCTAGAGGATATCATAAGTATTTAGAAGAATTAGTCAATGAAGGTAAAATATCTGAAAAACTTATTGATGATGCTGTAAGAAGGATCTTATTGAAAAAATTTGAACTAGGATTATTTGAAGATCCATATAGGTATTGCGATCAGAAAAGACAAGATGAAATAGTAGGGTCAAAAGAAATAACGAATTTAGCTAGAGAAGCTGCTGTTAAGTCAATAGTTTTATTAAAAAATAAGGAGGGAGTCCTTCCTCTTAAAAATAATATTAAAAAGTTAGCTGTAATTGGTTCTTTAGCTAAATCAAAAAGAGATATGTTCGGTTCATGGATAGCCGAAGGAGATACATCACGTGTAGTCACTCTTTATGATGGTCTTAAAAATCGTTATCCATCTGCTAATATTAAATATTCTGAAGGTTATAGATTATCTGATTTTTCTCTAGTTAATATTAATAAAACATTAAGAGATGTAAGATCTTATAATACAGTTATAGTAGCAGTCGGAGAAAGATATAATGAAGCTGGAGAAGCTAGATCGAAGACAGATATTAATATTAATGAAAATCAACAGATATTAATAAAAGCATTAAAGAAAGCTGGACATAAAGTTATAGCATTAGTAATGTGTGGGCGACCAGTAATTTTTAATGAAATGGAACCATATTCTGATGCTATCATGGTTACATGGTGGTTAGGTACTGAAGCTGGTAATGCTATGGCTGATGCTATCTCTGGAGATAAAAATGAATTTGGACGTCTTGTAATGACATTCCCACGTTCCGTTGGACAATTACCTTTATATTATAATTATGATAATACAGGACGACCAACTAATGAAAAAGAAAGATATACATGTAGATATATAGATGAAGTATCATCACCAGCTTACCCATTTGGTTATGGTTTATCTTATACGACTTTTACTTGTTCCAAACCTGTTATGGATAAAGAATCTTATAAATTAGGAGAGGATTTAACATTTACTGTCACTGTTAAAAATACAGGAAATAGGGAAGGAAAGCCATTTGTTCAAGTATATTTCAGAGATAAAGTTGCTTCGATAGCTCGTCCTATTAAAGAATTTAGTGGTTGGTCGCAAGATAAATTGAAACCTGGAGAATCAAAAAAACTACATTTTTCTATTTCTCCTCGTGAATATGGTTTTTATAATGATGATTTTAAGTTCATTGTAGAAGCAGGAGAGTTTGATATAATGGCAGGCTTAGATTCAGAACATTTAAGTAAAGTTACAATTAATGTGACTAAATGATTATATTTGTTATAATTAATCAACATAATATATATGTGATAACTATATAACCAATGTTTCTTAGTTTACCACGTCAAAGTCCTCTAAAACAAATAAATCAAAGGAGAATATAGACGAAGAATAAGACTATGTTCCAATCTATTTCGTATTTTAAAAAATAAAAGAGGATACGTCTACTTTAGCTATAGATATGCCTGAGATTCATTTGATTAATTATAATCTAACTACACCATTTCTTCTGCAAATAAACACATCTTTTAATTTAGCTTTAATGACAGCCTTACCTTATTTGTTTTATGAGTTATGGGTTTTTATTTAGCCAGCTTTATATAAAAAAGAGAAAAAGGGAGTAAGATTAGCTTTCTTTTTAGGAGCAGGAATGCTCTATTTAGGTGTGTTAGTAGGCTATTTCTTAGTATTTCCAATGACTTTACAGTTTCTTGCCAATTATCAACTTAGTGATAGTATTCAAAATCAACTTTCACTTTCATCTTATATAGATAATTTTACTGAATTAATTGGAGCTATGGGAATTACTTTTGAAATTCCATTATTACTTTGGTTATTGGGTTTATTTGGTGTTGTAAACAAAGACATGCTTAAAAAATATAGAAGACATGCATTTTTAGCAGTTGTTATATTAGCGGCTGTAATTACGCCAACTGGAGATCCTTTTACATTAACGTTAGTTTCTTTGCCTCTATGTTTGCTCTATGAATTGAGTATTCGCTTATGCTAGGTCAGGTAGCAAATAGTAAATTTTTATTTTATTTTATAATTCACTATAAATCAGTTATTTGGAATCCAGCATAAAAACTTGCACTCTGCTAGGTGACCTAGCAAAAAAAAAGCTCCCTCGAAATGAGGAAGCTTTTATAATTATAAAACTGTCAATTAAAGTTTTGGACCTGCAGAAACAAGAGCTTTACCAGCTTCGTTTGCAGTAAATTTATTGAAGTTTTTAATGAACATTTCAGCTAATTTTTTAGCTTTCTTATTCCAATCTTCTACGTCAGAGTATGTGTGACGAGGATCTAAGATATTAGTGTCAACAGCTTCTAGTTTAGTAGGAACCTCAAGGTTAAACATTGGAACAAACATAGTCTCAGCTTTCTCGATTGAACCATCAAGGATTCTGTCAATAATAGCACGAGTATCTTTAATAGATATACGTTTTCCAGTACCGTTCCATCCTGTGTTTACTAAGTAAGCAGTAGCTCCATTAGCTTCCATTTTCTTAACTAATTCAGCAGCATATTGTGTTGGGTGTAAAGAAAGGAATGCTTCTCCGAAACATGCAGAGAAAGTAGGAACTGGCTCAGTAATTCCAAGTTCAGTACCTGCTAATTTAGCAGTGAAACCACTTAAGAAATAATATTGAGTTTGTTCTGGAGTTAATTTAGAAACTGGAGGAAGTACTCCGAATGCATCAGCTGTAAGGAAGATAACTTTTTTAGCAGCTGGAGCTTTAGATACAGGTTTTACTATGTTATCGATATGATAAATAGGGTAAGAAACACGAGTGTTTTCAGTAACAGATTTATTTGCAAAATCTATTTTACCATCTTTAGCTACAGTTACGTTCTCAAGAAGAGCATCTTTTTTAATTGCATTGTAGATATCTGGTTCGCTGTCTTTATCAAGGTTGATAACTTTAGCATAACAACCACCTTCGAAGTTAAATACACCATCATCATCCCAACCGTGCTCATCATCACCGATAAGTTGACGTTTTGGATCAGTTGAAAGGGTAGTTTTACCTGTTCCAGAAAGACCGAAGAAAATAGCTGTCTCACCTTTATCATTGGTATTAGCTGAACAGTGCATTGCTGCCATACCACGTAATGGAAGGTAATAGTTCATTAAAGAGAAAATACCTTTTTTCATCTCTCCACCATACCATGTATTTAAAATACATTGCTCTCTTGACTCTAGATTGAAAGCTGTAACAGTAGATGAACGAAGGCCTAATTCTTTGTAGTTAGATACTTTACCTTTAGCTGCGTTGAAAGAAACGAAATCTGGCTCGTAAGTTTCAAGTTCTTCAGCAGTAGGGCGAATAAACATATTTTTTACAAAATGTGCTTGCCATGCTACCTCACAGATAAAACGAACTTTTAAACGAGATGAAGGATTTGCTCCACAGAAACAATCCATAACATAAAGTTTTTTACCGCTTAATTGTTCAATAGCCTGTGCTTTCACGCTTTTCCAAGCGATAGGGCTCATAGGGTGATTATCATTATGATAGTCGGGATTATCCCACCATACGTTACTTAGACTTGCTTCATTCTGTACAAAGTATTTGTCTTTAGGAGAACGTCCAGTATAAATACCAGTCATAACGTTAACTGCTCCAAGTTCTGTTAATTGACCACTTTCGTAACCAGTTAATTTTTCATCTAATTCTGCTTTGTAAAGATCGTCGTAACTAGGATTGTGTACAATCTCTTTGACATCTTTGATTCCATAAATGGATAGATCTAATTTAGCCATTTTTATTTTTTTTAATTGTTAAAATACCGTAATTTACTAATAATTAGGGGATTAACAAATACCTACCGTTTCGAGTAAGCGTTGTAATCCATCGATTTACTTGCAATTTTTTTGCCAAAGATGAATAATTTCTATCTTTGTTAATAAGTTTTTTATTTATGGAAGAAATATTGAAGAAATATTGGGGATATCAAAGCTATAGACCTATGCAGCGAGAGATAATCGAAGCAGCTATCGAAGGAAAGGATGTTTTAGCCATTCTTCCTACAGGAGGTGGTAAATCTATATGTTTCCAAGTTCCTGCTATATATAAAGAAGGTATAGCCATTGTTATCACGCCTTTAATCTCCTTAATGAAAGATCAGGTTCAGAATTTAAGAAGAAGAGGAATAAAAGCACTAGCTATTTATTCAGGCATGACCAGCAGAGAGATAGATGCTTCATTAGATAATGCTATTTATGGAGATTATAAATTCTTATATTTATCACCGGAACGGCTAAAATCAGAGATTTTCATTAAACGTGTTAGTAAAATGGATGTATCATATATAGTAGTTGATGAGGCTCACTGTATATCTCAATGGGGTTATGATTTTCGCCCCAATTATTTAGAAATAAAAGAGTTACGTAAATTATTGCCAGATGTTCCGGTTATGGCCTTAACTGCTACTGCTACTAAAGAAGTGGCAGAAGACATAATGACAAATCTTGAATTTAAAGAACGATTATTAATTCGTAGCGGATTCGAGAGACCTAATTTATCATATGTCGTAAGGCATAGTGAAGATAAGTTAGGGCAATTATTAAGAATATGTAATTCAGTTCCTGGTTCAGGAATAGTATATGTTAGAGAAAGAAAAAAAGCTGCAGAAATAGCATCATTTCTCTTAGCAAATGGCATAGATGCAGATTTTTATCATGCAGGAATTAGTAAAGAAGAAAGGAATGATAAACAGGATAAATGGAAGAAAGGGCAATTAAGAATTATAGTAGCTACAAATGCCTTCGGAATGGGAATAGATAAAGCAGATGTTCGTTTCGTCTGCCATATTGATATGCCAGAATCTATTGAATCTTATTTTCAAGAAGCGGGAAGAGCAGGTCGAGATGGAGAAAAATCATATGCTATATTAATAATTAATAAAGCAGATATTAAAAGACAAAATCGTATTTATAAAATATCATTTCCAGATATGGAGTATATACGAGACATATATCAGAAAGTGTTTATGTATGCGAATTTAGCATACGAAGAGGGAAAAGGTAGAACTATTAAATTTAATTTAGAGGATTTTTCACGAAAGTATCATTTATATAGTGTGTCTGCTTATCATGCTATGAAATATCTTCAGACAGTAGGATATTGGACATTAACAGATGAGATAGATAATCCAAGTAGAATCATGTTTATAGTAAATAGAGATGAATTATATAAAATTCAACTATCTGATACTCATTTAGATACTTTTATTAAAACTATAATGCGTATGTATCCTGCATTATTTTCTCATCTAGTGGCGATTGATGAAGAGTATATAGCGAAAATATTAATGGATTCTACGGCTAGAGTAAAAAGTGATTTAATTCAACTCGCTAGGCTTAATATTATAAGATATGTTCCACGTGTCAGATCTCCATTATTATGTATTAATAATGAAAGATTGACTCCTGATAATCTTTATATCTCTAATAAAGATTATGAAAAAAGAAAAAGTATATATCTTCAGAGAATGAATGCTATGATAAAATATACTTCTAATGAAGTAGATGACTCTAATCCAGAATTATATTCGTGTAGAAGTAGAAGATTATTGGCATATTTTGGACAAGAAAAAAGTGAAGCCTGTGGAGTATGTGATTTATGTATAGCTAAACGCAGGCAAGAAAAACAACATCGAAAAAAGATAGCTGAAAAAATATCTTTTATGATGGCTACGCCAGGATTTAGTCTTGATAAATTACAAATAGAGGCTGGAGAAGAAAGAGATTTATACTTAGAGATATATCGAGATTTAATAGATAACTAATCTATTCATAGATAAAAAAGGATTATTGGTAGAATCTATGTCTGTTTTTTTAATACTTTTAGTTCTTTTGAAGTATTAAAAATATAGGAAAATGAATACTTTTAAGACATTAACAAAATTTTTAGCATTAATACTATGTACTTCTTTAATCTTGAATTGTGCAAATAAAGATTCTTCTAATAATAAAAGTATAGAATTAAGTACTGCAGATAATTTAACATATCCAATAGTAGATACCCATCAATCAATCTATTATGGAGATTCTCTTGAGATATCAGAACCATCACCAGGATCTGATTACTATGGTCAAGATGCACAATATGATGGCTATCAACCATCATTGACAGATAATAAAGATGGGACTATTACCGATAATGTAACAGGTCTTATGTGGTCACAAAGTCCTGATATGAACGGAGATGGACAAATAACAGCATCTGATAAATTAAGTTATAATGAAGCAATAGCTAAATTAAAATCACTAAAATTAGCTGGATATACAGATTGGAGATTACCTACTATTAAAGAACTATATTCATTAATAGATTTTAGAGGTATCAACCCAAGTGGTCATACTAGTAATGATACAAGTGATTTAACACCATTTATTGATACTGATTATTTTGACTTCGCATATGGTGATACATATAATTTTGAACGTATTATTGACTCGCAATATTTAACTACTACTTTTTATGTAGATAAGATACAAAATTTATTATTTGGAGTAAATTTCGCAGATGGACGTATCAAAGGTTATGGTTTAACTTTACATGGTTCAGATAAAACATTTTTTGTAATTTTCGTTAGAGGTAATAAAAAATATGGAGTAAATAATTTTACGAATAATAATGATGGTACTATATCAGATTATGCGACAGGTTTAATGTGGTCTCAAGATGATAGTGGAAAAGGTATGACATGGAAAGAAGCATTAAAATATGCCGAAGATTCTGAATTAACAGGTTACTCAGACTGGAGATTACCGAATGTTACAGAATTACAAAGTATAGTCGATTATACACGTTCTCCTTCTACTTCCGATTCACCAGCTATTAATGATATGTTTAATAGTACAAGTATTATAAACGAAGTAAATGAAAAAGATTATCCATATATATGGTCAAGCACTACTCATGGTAATTTCACTTCCACTCCCGGCTCAGCCGCTTCTTATGTATCTTTTGGCAGGGCAATGGGCTATATGCCTAACGAAATAGGTCCTGGTTTTGATAATCAAATTCCAGATGAAAACTCAGGCACATGGATGGATGTTCATGGTGCAGGTTCACAAAAAAGCGATCCCAAAGTAGGAGATACAAATAATTATCCTTATGGACATGGCCCACAAGGAGATGCGATAAGAATTTATAACTATGTTAGATTGGTTAGAAATATAAAATAGATATAATTTTAAAAATTCTTCAAGACTTTAAAAAGTTTTGACACTGGAAGGCCCATTACATTATAGTATGAGCCTTCTATTGTGTCAATACCTATATATCCGATCCACTCTTGTATGCCGTAAGCACCAGCTTTATCATAAGGCTTGAATTTATCTACATAATATTCGATTTCTTCAGTAGAAAGATCACAAAAATGAACACGAGTCTTATCTGTAAAAGAAAATTTATGATTAGCATCTCTAACGCAAACACCAGTATAAACATAGTGAGAACGACCAGAAAGAGATTTTAACATGGCAATGGCAGAGTCGCGATCTGTAGGCTTTTCAAGAACAGTATCAGCTCTCTTAACCACATCAGATATGAAACCCATATCTATGGCACTATCATTCTCTGCGGGCAATAACACTATCGTATCAGCAGTAATCAAAACCTCATTTTCCTCAAGAGGACGATGAAAACCTTCAGACTTTTTAATAGAAAGATATTCTGGAATCTTTCGCGAAGGCAAATTCTCTGGATAGCTTTCATTAATTTTGCTTGAACTATCGACAGAAAAAATA
>JBAYDV010000036.1:0-18727 GCA_041668045.1 Bacteroidales bacterium
TATAGCTCATATTCAAGGATTCAAATCATTTGATGGTGTTAAGAAAACAAAAGGAGAATTATATGATTATCTAGATACAAATGAAGGAATATCCTTCATAAATGCAGATAATGAAGACCTTATGATGATGGCTAAAGAAAGAAATAATATCACACAAATCTTCTATGGCCAGAAATATCAAAATGTGATAATCGAAGAGGTAACTGAAGAACATCCTTACTTAAGGATGAAAGTCAAAGAACCGATTGAATCTACATCTATGTCTATGTTTAAATCTAAAAAAGAATATAGCATTGATTCTCATCTTATCGGCACTTATAATGCAGACAATATCTTAGCTGCTCTAGCGGTAGGCAAAGCTTTCGGAATAAGCTATAAAGCATCTGTCAAAGCTATTAATAATTACAAACCCTCTAATCACCGATCAGAACTTAGAAAAACAGAAAAAAATCTATTGGTAATAGATGCATATAACGCCAATCCCAGTAGTATGGCTTTATCTATAGAGAACTTCGCTAATACTAATTTTAAGAATAAAACATTAATATTAGGAGATATGAGGGAGCTAGGGGATGATTCAATTCAAGAACACATTAAGATATTGAATCAGATAGCTAGATTATCTATTGACGGCATTTTTTGCATAGGGGAAGAATTTGTCGCAGCATTTGAAAAAATGAAAAAAGATAAATTCGAGAATAATAAAGAAAAGAACACGAAAGAAAGATATCAGGAAGACTCTGCTATAGCGAGACTTTCTAATACAGTATTCTTCTTAAAAGATGTAGATAAAATGCTTGATGCACTTACCAAAACACCTCTATTAAATAAAACAATACTTTTAAAAGGTTCTAATAGTATTCACCTAGATAAGCTTTTTCCTGAGCTTTAAAAACTTGACAGGTGATTTGTCAAAAAAAAAGTGATACCAATTAATGGTATCACTTTTTATATATATAGTTGTAAGTAATATAAATTACTCAGCTTTTTTATCAGCTTCAGCTACAACAGTTACTTTAACAGTAGCTTTTATATCTTTATAACATTTAACTGATACTTCGTATTCTCCAACTTCCTTGATAGTATCTTTAGGAAGAGTGATGTTTTTACGTTCAACAGCTATGCCTTGAGCCTCTAATGCTTCTGCTACCTGTATATTATTAACAGATCCGAAGATTTTACCTTTAGCACTTACTTTAGTCTCTAATGTAACATTAGCTGCATTAAGTTTAGCTGCTAAAGCCTCAGCTTCTGCTCTAATTTTAGCCTCTTTATGAGCTCTTTGTCTCATATTTTCAGCATGGATTTTTTTAGCAGTGACAGTAGCCATGGATGCTATTCCTTGTGGAATAAGGAAGTTAGTAGCGTATCCGTTCTTTACTTCTACGATATCATCTTTGTTACCTAAGTTAGCAACGTCTTGTTTTAATATAATTTCCATGTCTATCTCTCCTTTTTCATTAAGTCAGTAACATAAGGAAGTAATGCTATATGTCTTGCTCTTTTGACAGCCTGAGCTACTTTTCTTTGGAATTTCAAAGAAGTACCTGTTAGACGGCGAGGAAGAATTTTACCTTGTTCGTTTAAGAAACGTTTCAGGAATTCTGCATCCTTATAATCAACATATTTAATGCCTGTTTTTTTGAAACGGCAGTATTTTTTCTTTTTTACCTCGATTGTAGGAGGATTTAAATAACGTACATTATTATTCATTGCCATAATTTCTTTCTCCTTTAATCTTTATTATCTTCTTTTTTAGTTCTGTTGGCGCGACGGCGTTCAGCATAAGCGATAGAATGTTTATCCATAGCGAATGTTAAGAAACGCATAACACGTTCGTCACGTCTGTACTCAGTCTCTAGTTTCTCGATAAACTGAGTGTCTGCTTTGAATTCTACTAAATTATAGAATCCTGTGGTTTTCTTTTGGATTGGATAAGCCAATTTCTTTAGGCCCCAATCTTCTTGGTATACTATCTCTCCACCTTTTTCGGCGATTAAATCAGCATACTTCTTTACCGTCTCCTTCATCTGAGCTTCAGACAAAACGGGAGTTAAAATGAAAACGGTTTCGTATTGTTTTACCATCTTGATTTAATTATTATTAATTAATTAAGTACTTCTGAATTTTTCAGAAGGGATGCAAATGTAAGTAATTTTTGGAGTATTTCCAAATTAGTTATCACTCTAATTACTTAGTATTTAGCGAATCTTTTACTCTATTTATGTTTAGTATCGATTAAAAATAATTCATTATTACTATCTATAGCGAAAGTAAGGAATCGTTCATATTGTTTTAAGACATCACTAAGTAATTCATCCTTGCTAAAATATTGAACATCATAACCTAATCTGCCATCAGCGAAATATGTAGTTATGCTATAATAATTTTCTTCAGAAAAATCAGGAGTATTATCATCCTCGATAAATATATCAGATATATCCTTAATTTTCACGATTACGGCATAAGAAAAGTTCTTAAGATTATCATGAGGAATAGAAAATTCTATCTTCTTATATCTATTCTTACCATATATTATCTTAGCATCTATACTTTGTTTAGCGAATTCTTCTTTAAGCTCGATAAAAGCAGGCTCTACGACATCCATCATAAAAGTTTTAACATCCTTTCTTTCATTAAAATTAAGTACATCCTTTAACTTTTCTTTCCAATGTTTGCCTCCCCAGTTACTCGTACTATGAGTAAAATTAGTATCATAATAACTATGATCCATAGACAATCCTCTAATTAAGCTTACTATATAAATTAGTATAATCACTGTAAATGGTAGAGCACTAATAATGGTGACTGTCTGTAAAGAACCCAAACCTCCAAGTTTAAGCAAACTCAGTGACAACATAGCCAATAGCATACCCCACATGACCTTCTGCCATTCAGGAGAATTCTTTTTATCTCTAGTAGATATACTATTCATTACGAATATTCCAGAATCGGCAGATGTAATGAAAAATATACAAAGAATAATAATAGATAAAACAGAAGTAATAGATGAAAGAGGCAAACTATTTAAAAACTTAAATAATAAAATTTCTGGTCTGTTGATAAGAGCAGATAAAGCGCCATGCAGATTATGAACATCTAAATATATAGCAGTACTGCCAAAAACGGTCATCCAAAGAGTAACGAATAGAGTAGGTACTAGTAAAACACTAAGGATAAATTCTCTAATAGTTCTTCCCTTAGAAATTCGTGCAATAAATAGTCCCACATAAGGAGACCATGAAATCCACCAAGCCCAATAGAATACAGTCCAATTATTAAACCAGGTCGTATAAGTAGGTTCATAAGTACGTGTATTAAAAGTCAAACTCATAATATTAGAAAGATAATTTCCTATACCATCAGAAAATGCTCCTAATATAAAAACTGTCGGACCAACGATTATTATAAATAATAGTAATAAGCAAGCGAAGATTACATTAATATTACTTAATATTTTCACCCCTTTAGACACTCCACTTATAGCAGAAAAAATAGCTATTGACATTACTATTAGCACTATAATAACTTGTATTTGATATGTAGCTTCTTTTATCAGGCCGACATGCTCAAACCCTGCACTAATCTGCACTACTCCATATCCTAGAGAAGTAGAAAGACCGAAAAATGTACCACACAAAGCGAAAATATCGATTAAATTTCCCCATGTCCCGAAAATCTTCATTTTAAAAATAGGATAAAAAGGACTTCTCAGAGACAAAGGAAGTTTATATCTATAAGAAAAATAAGCAAGAGCTAAACCTACTATACCATAAATAGTCCATGCATGAATTCCCCAATGAAAAAAGGCTAACACTTGTGCCTCCTTCATAGCATTATAAATACCCTTAGCATGAATAGCAGGTTCATTAAAATGAGCCATAGGTTCCGACACCCCAAAATAAAGAAGACCTATCCCCATACCTGCAGCGAAAAGCATTGATACCCAAGAAAAAAATGAATACTCAGGTTTAGAATCATCCCTACCAAGTTTGATATTGCCATATTTACTCAGACAAAGACAAACAAGAAATATAAAAAACAGAGAAACACTACAAATAAAAAACCAACTCATATCCTTAAAAATGAGTTGTTTGACAGAATCTAATATTTGAACGGTTTTTATTGGAGCAATAGCCGAAATAAGGCTCAAACCTAAAATTATTAATATAGCTGGAATCGTAATTTTAGCGTTTAGAGTCGTTTTTTTAAACATATTTTGGTTATTTTTATTTGATTATTGATTGTTAATAAGAAGTGACAAAGGTAAGAAAAAAATAAGACTATGCTCAATACGGGGCAATATATGTCTTCTAGAGCATATAGAAGTGGTTTTAATCGAATAACTAGTACTAAAGAATAAAAAAGTATATAAAAAAAGCGACTAGTAAAACTAATCGCTTTTTTAAGATTTTAAGGCAATATATTATACCGTAGCTTTTTCCAGCTTTTTCATCATAGAAAACATAAGTATTCCAGATAAAACACATAATCCTATAAGTACAGACCAGGTAGCCCATAAAGGCAGCTTACTACCCCAAAGATTACCTATAATAGCCGTCATATAATTACCAATAGCAGTCGCTGCGAACCATCCGCCCATCATCAAACCTTTATACTTAGGAGGAGCCACTTTCGAAACGAAAGAAATACCCATTGGAGAAAGGAACAATTCAGCGAAAGTCAATACTAAATATGTACTGATTAATATATTTGGTGACATCAAAATATCAGACACCCCACCAGTAGATACTAACTGTGAAGGAGCCAATAGCTTGATAGAAGTAATAGCCATAATTAAATATGCGCCAGCAGCTATAAACATACCTATTCCTATTTTCTTAGGAGCCGAAGGTTCTCTTTTTCTTTTTGCTAAAGCTCCGAAAAGAGCCATAGATATAGGAGTAAGAGCCACTACGAAAAATGGGTTAAACTGTTGGAACTTCTGAGGCAATATCTCAGCAGAAGTATCACCAAGAGCTATATACTTAATAGCCAGTACTACAAGTGCTATCACAGTTATTGCCCAGGAAATAATTTTATTTTTCTTCGCTCTGCTTTGAAAAGCAGCGAATAAAGCATAAACCACTACTATAATTAATGCTAAATTAAATACATCTATACTGATTCTAGATAAGCCATGAACAGTACTTGCTGTATAATCACGTGCGAACCATGTAAGAGTAAGACCATTCTGAGCAAAAGCCATCCAGAAGAAAATTACCACGAAAAACACGAAGAAAAGAGCCACTAATCTGCTCTTAGTTTGTTCTTTAGTTAATTCTACAGGCTTGACAGCAGTATTATCCTTTTTAGCTATTTCAGCTTGTTGTTTACTATTTACATCTGCAGACTTAAACCAACTATGGAATCCCAGATAAATAGCGATAGACACGACTAATGATATACATGCTATACCGAAAGCATAATGATATGAAGTAGAAAGCTGATCAAGATAATACTGGCTAAACTTTAGGATATCTCCACCCTGAGCACTAAATGCATCAGGCATAGTACTCGCCAGCTCAGCTAATTTATTAGAACCAACTTCAGTGATATTACCATCTATTGCTTGATGAGCTAGGGCAGGAAATGATGAAATATATGATAAACCTTTTCCTCCCATTACCCAGTTAGTGATTTTTTCAGCCATAGAAGGAGCGAAAAGGGCACCAATATTAATAGCCATATAGAAAATGCTAAAAGCAGAATCCCTTTGACTAGCATACTTCGGATTATCATACAGATTACCCACCATTACTTGTAAGTTACCTTTAAATAATCCTGTACCTAATGCTATTAAAAACAAAGCCGAGAACATCATTATCTTAGCATTAGTATTTATCCCAGTAGGTATAGCCATTAAAGCATAGCCAATAAACATAACTATTATACCAGAAATAACACATTTGCCATATCCAAATTTATCTGCTAGGATACCACCTATAACTGGTAAAAAATAAACAGCTGCTAAGAAACCACCATAAATACTACTAGCAGTAGAAGTGCCAAATCCAAATTTAGCTTGCATAAATAATGTAAATATGGCAAGCATGGTATAATAACCAAATCTCTCGCCGGTATTGGCGAGAGCTAAGGCATATAGTCCTTTAGGTTGATTTTTAAACATAAATCTATTTTTTAACAGGAGCTTCTTTCAGTACTTCTTTTACGAATCTCCACCATTTAGCGATACTAGGAATTTCTACTCTTTCCAAAGGAGAATGAGGAGAACAAATAGTTGGTCCACATGATACCATATCCCAATGTTTATAATTAGTAGAAAGAATACCACATTCAAGTCCTGCATGTATAGCTTTTACTTTAGGTTCATCACCAAATAAATCTTCATACACTTTCTTGCAAAGATTTAAAATCTCAGAATCGATATTTGGTTGCCAACCAGGATAATCCCCAGAAACTTTCACACTAGCACCAGCTAAAATGAAAGGAGATTTAACAGTCTCTATAAGATCCTCTTTAGCAGAATCGATAGAACCTCTAGTCAATGTCATTACCTTAATAGTACCATTTTCAGAATGGAAAACAGCTAAATTATTAGAAGTCTCCACCATATCATCCATAGTAAGGCTGAAACGAGCCACGCCACTAAGACAAGCATATACAGCTGTGGTAGCACGCATAGCTACATCACCTTTCATCACCTTAGTAACTTCACATGGATCGCAGAATATATTAAGATTCTTTTCTACAGGACCATATTCATTAGCAGCTTTAGCGAATAAATCAGCGACTACTGCTTTAGCTTTATCAAGATTCCCTTCAGGTACAGCTACTTTAGCTACACATTCAAGAGGAATAGCATTACGAAGAGTGCCACCAGCCACAGATGCAAGACGTCCATCAAGATCACGAAGAATAGGAAGTAAAGCACGAGCCATTAACTTATTCGCATTAGCACGACCTTGATTAATCTCCATTCCTGAGTGACCGCCAAGCAATCCTTTCACATCTATTTGCAAACCTTTAAAACCAGCAGGTACATCCTCAAGCTCATAATCAAATGTAGCAGTAACATCAGCACCACCAGCACACCCAATATAAAGCTCTCCCTCGGTTTCAGAATCCATATTGAAAAGAATATCTCCTTTTAATAAACCACCTTTAAGACCTTGAGCACCAGTCATTCCAGTCTCTTCGTCTATTGTAAACAAAGCTTCGATAGGACCATGAACCAAATCTTTAGATTCAAGAACAGACATAGCGATAGCACAACCCATACCATCATCAGCACCAAGGGTAGTGTCTTCAGCATATACCCAATCACCCACGATTTTAGTCTCGATAGGATCATTATCCCAATCGTGAACTTTATCATTTTTCTTTTGAGGAACCATATCCATATGAGACTGAAGGATAATTCCTTTTCTATTTTCCATACCCGGAGTAGCAGGTTTACGGATAATAATATTTCCTAATTCGTCTTTTATCGTCTCAAGACCTAAATTTTTACCAAAATTTTCTAAAAAAGCGACAGCCTTGCCTTCTCTTTTAGATGGTCTTGGAATTTGAGTCATAGCGTAAAAGTTTTTCCAAACAATTTTCGGGTCTAAATCTTTTATTGACATAATAATTATGTTTATGGTTTATAATTTTATTTTAAAAGCTTAATCAACGCTAAGTTGATAGTTTTTTCCAAATTGATAAAGAGGTACTCTATTCTGTAATAGAATATTTTGACCATCGATAACTTTGACTAAACAAATAGAAGGAACTCTATAATTAATACTTACTACATCTTTGGACTTTTTGCCTTTGGCATTAATAATACTAGGAGTAGTTTCTATATTTGGTACAGAAACTTCTAAGGCAATAGGTCTGCCAGACACATCATCAGCAAGTGTGAGACCTTTAGAATCAGAGATTCTGAAAGCGATATAAAGCTGATTAGCAGCTTTAGCATCAGGAGTAACATCGAAACTCATCTTCTGCGTAGCACTTTCTGTTTTTCCCAAAAACAGAGACATATAATCTGATTCAAGGTTATGCATCTCTTCGATCGCAGCAGCCATAGCATTGCCACTATAGGTAGCATCGGTATTGCCACAAATAATATTCATTCTTTGTTCGCGAAGTTTAAAAATGATATTGGCTATTTCTTGAGCTTTACGCTCTATGCTTTTCTCGACTACCTGACTCTGTTGAATCGATATTTTATTATACGTACCATCAGAATTTTTTATACTTTTATATAGAGTTGTTTTCTCACTCGTGAAATTAGATGTAGCACTTGTACCATCTTCTTTTAAATTTTCTGCTAATGTAGGGAAACGCCAAAATTCAGCATTACCTTTAGAAGCATCAGCCAGTAAAATTAGTCCTTGAGAAGTCATCTTAAACATTTCTTTAGCTGTGAAAGATGAAAATTTACCTACATTAAGAATATATCTAGCTGCTGGATCAGCCTCTAAATATGGAGTCAACTTTATAGATGATAAAGTATATGTTTGTTTCTTATTCTGTTCTACATCAAGACCAAGATATTTTTTAGCATATTTTGCATAAGGCCCTGGAGTATATACTTCTCGTTCTGCTTCGACGCTAATGTGAAGAGTCGTCTGAGGTAAAGAATAAACTACTGTACCTTCTGGATTACTTGTATTTTCTACTTGCGCGTTCGCAGAATTAATAGTAACTAAATTAATAGTTAAAAGCAGTAATGATATTTTAAAAATTTTATTCATAATCTTGTTTTGTTATAAATTTTGATTTTTCTGATATTTCGATTGGTTTTTTCCATCTACGATGACTCCAAAGATAGCTCTCGGGAGTTCTGCTTATACTTTGTTCTAAAAGTTTAGCATATTTATACGTTATAAAGCCATCTTTTTCATCTTTAGCTTTATCACATATTTTGGTAAATATATTATGATAAACACCTCTGGAAGTACGTCTTATCTCTAGATATAAAACAGGCATATTAAATTTCTTAGCTATATATTCAGGACCATCAAACATAGCCGATTTCTGATTTAAAAAATCTAAATTAAACCTAGCACCATTTACTGGAGCCTGGTCAGCGACGAAAAAGTATGCACCTTTCTCATCTTTATTTCTTAGCATATGTCTAAAGATCTGTTTATGATCGATGAAATCACACGTACCTAATTTAGTCCTGATATGTTGAGTCAATCTTTCCATTAATTTATTCTTCAGCTTTTTATAAACGAAAAAGAAGACAGTCTTATCATCAGGAAAACCACATTCTTTATAAAGGTTTTTATATTGCGAAAAAAGTTCCCAATTACCTTGATGACCTATGACTACCAATATGTGATTATTTAAATCAAAAGTATTCGTAAATAGATTTAAATTATCAAATACTAATCGTTTCGATATTTGTTTAGAATGTGTAACTCCCCATATCATTTCTACTGCCAGGTCCGTTAAATATTTATAATAATCTTTTGTTAATTTATCTAACTCATTATATTTTTTATCAGGGAAAGATCGTGCTAAATTATAGTGGACTGTAGAAAGTCGATATTTTACTATTCTATATAATATAAAAGCCATTATATTAGAAAAGAAGTAATGTACTTTCAAAGGCCATATAGAAAATGTATAAAGTAATATTTTAAGTATCCAATATGCAACTGTATTCATAAAACAAAGGTATCTATTTTTTCGCCAATTTTCATCAAAAATACACAATTTATTAAATATTTAATATCTTTGCTGACAATATAGACAAAACTCTTTTTTTTAAAACTTTATAAAATCAAATTTATGTTTAAAAACCAACCCAAAGGCCTTATGGCCGCAGCCCTTTCTAATATGGGAGAGAGATTCGGCTTTTATACTATGATGGCTATTTTAGCGCTATTTTTAATGACTAAATATGGTCTAACAGATAAACAGGCAGGATTAATTTATTCGTTATTCTATGCGTTGATATATGGACTATCTATTTTTGGAGGTGTAATAGCTGATAAAACAGGAAAAATTAAAAATGTCATAATCACAGGTCTATTATTAATGACAGCAGGCTATGTTGTAATGGCTATACCATCCACAACACCATCTGCTAGTAATGCATTTTATTTAACGATAAGCTGTATTGGATTATTTGTTATAGCATTTGGTAACGGATTATTCAAAGGAAATATTCAAGCTATCGTTGGACGCTTGTATGATAATCCTAAATACGATAAAATGAGAGACTCTGGATTCCAGATTTTCTATATGTTTATTAATGTAGGTGCTATTTTCGCTCCATTCTTCGCGATAGGTGTTCGTAATTGGTTCTTGAAGGCCCATGGATTTATTTATAATTCAAACCTTCCTGATTTATGCCATGGTTTTATCAATGGCACATTAAGTAGTACAGATGTTACTGCTTATGAGGGTCTGGTTCGTTCAGCTAATCAGACGGGAGCAGCTTTAACCAATGCTCAGTTCGCTAACCAATACCTTGACGTATTCAGCAAAGGTTTTAACTTAGCTTTTTCTGTAGCTATAATCGCTATGCTTATCTCATTAGCTATATTCGTAATTAATAAGAATAAACTACCAGACCAAATGGTTCAAGTAGGAGGTACTAATGAAGATGGCAGTATGAACAAAGCAGAGATAAAAATGACTGTTCAAGAAACCAAACAAAGACTTCATGCTTTATATGCAGTTTTTGGTGTAGTTATTTTCTTCTGGTTCTCATTCCATCAAAATGGACTTACTCTAACATATTTTGCTAAAGATTATGTAGATTTAAGTCAGATTCACATAAACTTAGGATTTACTTCCATAGTAGGAGCTGAAATATTCTCTTCAGTTAATCCTTTCTTCGTAGTATTCCTTACTCCAGTTATTATGTGGTTTTTTAATAAACTCAGAAGTAAAGGAAAAGAACCTTCAACTGCTAAAAAAATAGCATTAGGTATGGGAATAGCTGCAGCTGCTTATTTATTCTTATCTATCTTCTCTATAGCATTACCTGATAAATCTACTATTGGTGCTGCTGGTGCTCCTATGGACATGAGACTTACTCCATGGATAATGATAGGAATGTATTTTATATTAACAGTAGCAGAATTATTTATTAGTCCACTAGGTATATCATTCGTTTCTAAAGTCGCTCCTCCTCAATATAGAGGCTTAATGCAAGGACTTTGGTTAGGAGCTACTGCTGTAGGAAACTTCTTAGTACAGTTTGGAACATTCTTTTATAATTCACTTCCAGTTTGGGCTACATGGGCCGTATTCGTCGGAGCATGTGCTATATCTATGATAGTGATGTTTGGAATGCTTAACTGGCTAGAAAGAATTATCGCCAAGTCTAGTGAAGCTGAAGCTTAGTTTAAAAGTCGCTGATTAGAAATACTTGATTTCTTATTAGAAACATCGGATAAATATCCTGATTTTAGCAATAGGTCAGTGTCCGGCCATTTTACATGGTAGGATGCTGACCTAAACATATAATCAGTATAATGAGGAAATTTACTTCCTTTCCAAGAACTGGAATTCATTTCAAATACCCATAAAAGACCATTCTTTTGATATTTACAAATAGAGCTACTCCCAGATAAAGAACCTGTTCTTACCCAATCTCCGTTAGATCTGATTTCTACCCATCCTAAAGGATGAATAGTATGCTTATTATGTTCAGTCATAGTAGCAACACTTTCTTTAGATATTATATCAGGAATAGAATCTTTACCATCTATAGCCAAAACAAATCTACCGAATTCTATAGGGGAGGCTATCCATCCACCTGCTCCGTAAAGCCCCTCTATATTATTTCCCCCATAACTTCTATAAAGAGAATCACTACTATTAGCATCATAAACAGGTATTTTAGTAGCTGTTACTGGCTCATAATATCTAACTTCGTTTGGATATTTATCTTTATAAAGATTTTTAGCAAGGTGCATATCAAAACATCCCGCAGGATGTAAAACATGTTCTTGACAGTAATCCTCATAATTCTGACCACTTTTGACTTCTATTATTTTAGACAGAATAAGATATCCTAAATTAGAATAGCAGAAAGTGCTACCTGGACGATAACTTAATCTTTCTTTAGTAAGGACATGTTCTATAATGCCATCCATATCTGGAACCGTATCTAAATGATCCCATCTCATGATATCTCTTACGGTAAATAATGGATCTCCTCTACGAAGTGAAAACCCTCCATAATGTCTCATTAATTGTTCGACAGTAATTTCTTTCATATGTCTATCGCGAATATTAAGAAATTTAGGCATGTTTAAAATGCCTCTAGGACCGAAAACAGTATCTTTTATAGTTAGTAGAGAATCCTCTTGAAGTTTCATTATAGCCGTAGCTGTTATAAGCTTAGACATAGAGGCTATTCTGAAAAGATTAGAAGGAGAGGCGGCGATATTTTGTTCCACATCTGCCAGACCATATCCTTTAGAATATATTAATTTTTGATTATTATAGACAGCGAGAGCTCCACCTCTAATATTCCATCTTTTTAAAAATTTATTAATACTCTTGTCCAAATGTTCAAGATCTTCATAATCTGACACTTCGTTTGATATATATTCATTGATAGAAATAGTGTCCGATTCGAAATATTCAGCCTCATTCTCACTTTCGTTTTCAGTACTAGCTGTTTGATTTTTTGAGAATAATTCCTCAGGATTAGAAATAATTATTATAGATATAACACATAAAGAGGCTATTATAGCAAGCCTTGTAAAAAAACGTTTTCCTTTATTCGTAAGTCTTATTTTAAGTATTCTCTTCAAATTCATTAAATCTATATATTAGTTGAGTGTAGAACAATTTAGTAAAAATAATGAAATTGACGGATTATCCCTAAAATTTTCTAAAATATAGTATAAATAATATTCTTTCAACTTATTACCAGAACTAGAATTTGTTATAGAATAAAATGGTTTAGATACTATATTATTTTCAAATAAAGAAGCCTTATCTTTTATATCTAAAATGGCTATATCTATAAGTCCTTCTTTTAATAAATTTACTATATCTTCAGTATTATCATCTCGTAAAACTATTTCTAATTTTGGATATAAAGATTGTAAATTAAATATTATAGGAGTCAATATAAATTTTATTTCAGAAGGATAACCAATTCTTAATGAACGATTATACTTAGTATTATCCGGGATTAATCTTTGATTAACACACTCATATAAATAAAGGATTTTACTGGAATAATCCAGTAAAATCCTCCCTTTATCTGTAAGTGTCACTATTCCTTTTTGACGAATGAATAATGGACTATCTATGATTTTTTCAAGTTCACTAATATGCATGCTGACTGCAGGTTGAGAGATACCAAGTACTTTAGCAGCTTTAGAAAAATTTCTTTTTTGAGCTACAGTTTGAAACACCTTTAATCTGAAGTCACCAAGCATATTATTTATTATTTTATTCAGCCTTTTCTTCTAAAGCTGTAGGTTCCATAACTATCTTAATTCTATTTTTTTGTTTCTCAAGTTTCGATAAGAATTTTTGAATATCTGAAGCTGTAATTGACTCAACAGTCTCTTTATATTTAGTATCTACATCTATACCATTAGTATAATATTCATTTAAACAATTGATCCAATAGCTGTTTTGAATTCTATTTTCAGAAATATTCTTAATTAAATTCTTTTGAGCTTGTTCGAATTGTTCAGATGTAGGACCTTCAGCTACTAATTTCTCAAAACCATCTATAGTTAGATTAATTAGTTTGCTAGATTTGGATGGATCCATATCAAACTGCATAAGCATATACATTTTTTGATCAGGTTTTTTAGAAAGCCAAGCAGCTGTACTGACACCATAAGTACCACCTTCTTCTTCTCTAACTGTTTTAGTATAAATAAGATCTAGAACATACTTAGACATATCAGCCAATATTAGATTTTTAAGGTTATACTTAACTTTTCCTGTATAAACTATACCAGCAGATGTTTTAGGAGTCTTCATTTCTATCTTAAATTCATCATTGATATATCCTTTTTTATTAGCTAAATCTCTTTTAATAGGTTTCAAAGCCTTAATATCAGTAGGAAGAGAACCAAGATATTTCTCTAATAAAGGTCTGATAGTAGCCTCATCATAATTACCTATGATTCTAACTGTAGCACCATCTGCACTAGCAAATAATTTTTTATAATCTTTTTCTATAGTCTCGAAATTAACTTTTTCAAGCATTTCTTCATCTAAAATCATAACACGTGGACTATTTCCTTGAAGGACTTTAGTGAATTTATTCTTAAATATATAAGAAGGTTGTTTAACTATATTAGGAACGACGGCTTTTAATTTATTAAAACCAGCATCGAATTCAGACTTAACGAAACGAGGAGCAGTGTAATTAAGATATAGTAACTGTAACATAGTTTCAAAATCTTTAGGAGCTGCACTTCCAACGAATCCTTGATTAGACTCGCCAATAAACGGACTAACACTAGCTACTTTACCGGTAAGCATCTTCGATAACGTATTAGCGTCGAAATCAGATAATCCAGAAAAAGAAGTATAGATACTAAACACATTACTTTCAAAAGAAGGTAAATCTTCAGTAGGAAGTACTGACATACCACCTTTAGTTTTAAGATTTAGTGAAATTTGTTCTTTATCAAATTCAGTATGTTTTAAAATAACTTTTATGCCATTTTTAAGAGTAAGAACTTTAGACCCAAATTTACCATCTTTTTCTTTTACTATAGGAGATACAGTTAAAACTGTAGTATCCACTAATGGACCATAATCTTTTTCAGCTACAGGAGCTTTGATGTCAGCATCAGCAGCTTGGGCCACAGCATTTAATAAATCTTCTTTTGTAGGAACTACTTCACCATCTTTCTTAGGACCTTTATAGATGATAACTTCATTTTTAGATAAATCAATCTGACCCATTATTTGGTTAAATTGAGCTAATGGAATAGCTTCTAAATATTGTTTTACAGTATTATACATGTATTCTGGTGTACAATAAGGGAATCCAAATAAGAAGTTATACATATATCCATATACGAAATCAGCATTTTCTCGACTACTTGCATTATCTTTTTGATATTCATAACTTCTAAGAAGATTAGTTTTAGCTCTATTATATTCAGCCTGAGTAAAACCAAATTTCTTAGCTTTATGAATCTCTACCATTAAAGCTTTTAATGCCTGTGTTTCTTCTCCACTTTTTGAACTTACTGCACCCATGAAAGCCTCAAGAGTAGAAGTAAGAGAATTATAACCAACCTGAGCACTTAAAAATGGTGCATTAGGTTTAGTTGAAATATCTTCTAATCTTTCATTTATAATAGAAGACATAATATTTTTAACTAAATTTTGAAGTACGAAAACACCATAACCACGATACTCTTTAGGAAGTGGTTTAGATTTGAAATATATAGTAGTATTATGAGAAGTAGCTTCCGGATCAGTTAAAACGGCTACTATAGGTTCTTCATTATCTGGAACTATATGTACATCTTTTGGTTGAGGATCAACTCTGGCAGGAATTTCTGAAAATACATCTTTGATTTTCTGCTCCATAGCATCAACATCTATATCACCTACTACTACTACAGCTTGAAGATCTGGACGATACCAAGTTTTATAGAATTTTCTGATTTCTTCTGGATCGAATGTTTCTAGATTTTCTTTGCTACCAATTAATGTGCAAGTAGCATATTTAGATCCTTTATATAAATAAGCTAGTTCTTTTTCATGCATTCTCCATGAAGCAGTTCTTCTAGTTCTTCTTTCTTCTACTATAATTCCTCTTTCATCATTTACCTCTTTATCAGAATCTATAACATATGCAGAAATATCACGCATACATTGTAAAGTAGTATCGATAAGATTTTCAGTCGTAGGAATATTATTAAACATGTACATAGTCTGTTCTACACCTGTACTTGCATTTATGTTTCTACCGAATTCAAGACCATGATTTTGGAAAGCTTCTATAATTCCCTTACCTGGGAAATTTTTAGTTCCATTAAGACACATATGCTCTTGAAAATGTGCTAAACCATCTTGAGCTGGAGTTTCTTGTATAGCACCTATGTTAGTAATTATGTAATACTCTGCTCGATTAGCAGGCTTTTCATTATGTCTAATATAATAAGACATACCATTCGCTAGTTTACCTGTTCTAACTGCTGGATCAAGCTCTAAAGGAGCTTGTGGATTTACTTGAGCAGCTAAAGAAAATATACTCAGGAAAATAACGATTAAAGGGAAAAAGATTTTTTTCATTCTATTTTATTTAATTTGATAATTTATTTTTTTCTTAATAAAAATAATATTGTTGGTTACAAATATAATATTTATATTCAATTACCATACTGTATTACCCTACTAGTACACTGCAAAGATATTACAATTTTAAAAAAAACAAAATATAATAAACAAAATATTTTATATCTTTGAGCCCTATGGCAAGTTATTTACAAGTAGAGAATATCTCTAAATACTGGGGAGAAAAAACACTTTTCGATCATATTAGTTTTAATATAAATGAAGGGGATAAGATAGCACTTATCGCACCAAATGGTACAGGCAAGAGTACACTATTAAGTATTCTCGCAGGAAAAGAAAGTTCAGATAGAGGAGGGGAAGTAAAATTTTTAAAAGATATTTCTATAGCTTTTTTAGAACAAGAATTTGAGTATGACCATGACAATACTATTTTCGAAGCAGTCTTCCAGAGTGCAGGTTTTATATCTGACACAGTAAAAGAATACGAGTTAGCTATTAAATCCGGAGATGAAAAAAGATTATCTAAGGCAATGCTAGCAATGGATACCGTAGGAGGTTGGAATTACGAGCAACGCATAGATGAGATATTAACCTCATTAAAACTACCCGATAGAAATCAGCAAATGTCAAAACTATCTGGAGGGGAAGTAAAAAGAGTAGCTTTAGCAGTAGTCTTATTAAAAGACGCAGACTTCTTAATCCTCGATGAGCCTACCAATCATCTCGATATGGAGATAATCGAATATCTTGAAGGATATTTAACCAAATCCAGAAGTACAGTATTCATGGTAACACATGATAGATATTTTCTTGACCGAGTATGTAACACCATATTAGAACTAGAAAATGGTACCTTATATACATATAAAGGTAATTATTCCTATTTTCTGGAGAAAAAACAAGAAAGACAAGAAAATCAATCAGCAGAAGTTAATAAAGCACGTAATCTTTATAGACGTGAGTTAGAATGGATAAACGCCACACCTTGTGCCAGGACTGGAAAAGCTAAATATAGAATAGATGCCTTTCAAGATTTAAAGACTAGGATAGCCTCACCAAGCCAGGACACTAAGATTAGTATAAATGTAAATAGTGCTAGACTTGGTAATAAAATCATTAATTGCAAACATGTATCCAAAAACTTTGGGAATCGTTGTATGCTAGATGATTTTACATATAATTTTAACAGATTTGAAAAAATAGGTATAGTAGGATCAAATGGTGTAGGAAAAAGTACATTCCTAAACTTAATGACAGGGGCTTTAAAGCCCGATAGTGGTATTATAGAAGTAGGAGAAACCATAAAATTCGGATATTATCATCAGTCAGGCATACACTTTAATGAGAATGACACTATATTTGATGTAGTTCATAATATAGCTGAAACAGTAAAATTAGCAGATGGTAAAACAGTTTCTGTTTCTACTTTCTTAAATTACTTCTTATTTCCACCTAATACCCATGATATAAAGGTATCGAAACTAAGTGGAGGAGAAAGACGTCGTCTATACCTTATGACAGTGCTTATGAAAAGCCCTAATTTTCTGATTCTCGATGAGCCAACGAATGATTTAGATATATTGACCTTAAATGTCCTTGAAGATTATCTGAAAGATTTTCCTGGATGTTTATTAATCGTCTCTCATGATAGATATTTTCTTGATAAATTAGCTGACCATATTTTGATCTTTACAGGTAATGGACAAGTCAAGGATTATGCAGGTAAATGCAGTGAATACCGCTCTTTTATTAATGACTATATGAAATCTCATCCAGATGCTAGATTAGCTAGTCAGGCTAACAGCACCATAAAAGATAAAAACACTACAGAAGGCAAACTTTCAGGTAGGGAAAAATATGAAGCCGATAAAAAAGCTGCAAATACTGGCAATAAAAGAAAAATGACTTTTAAGGAAAAAATCGAGTATAAAAATATAGAGAAAGAACTTTCAGATTTAAATGAAGAAAAACTATCTATAGAAGAATCCCTTAATAATATTATCGATAAACCAGAAAAAATAGTAGAGCTTTCTAAACGTCTTTCAGAACTAATTAATATAATAGATGAGAAGGAGATGCGTTGGCTTGAACTCGATGAATTAAATAACTAAATACAACTTAATTTCACCACTAATAATATTTTTTTATTATATTCGCAATATATATTGAATAATCCCACTTTATTTTAAACTTCTTAAATGTTCTTACCTTAATTATGAAAAATATATTTATTAAGGTGGATTTTCTTCGGAAAAGTAAAGCCACTAACGATTCCCATTATCATATTTCCACGTCTAATTATAAAGCTTACAGGTATTTACAATACTATCTCTCACAATTTCTCGAAAAGATCAATTCAGATAACGAAGAAGACATAAATATTATACAAGATAATTCAGATAATTTTAGTGAAAGTCTTATCGATTTTCCTGAAATTTCAGAAAATCTAGATAATCTAGAACAAAATAGTTCTATATTCATTAAAAGAACTAATAAAATGATGCGTGTTTCA
>JBAYDV010000037.1:0-18631 GCA_041668045.1 Bacteroidales bacterium
AGGCACATGGGAAAAATATAATGGAAGAGGTAGCGCAGATCCAACTAATGGAGATGGAGTCGAATCGGGAGCAGGTCTAGCTATTCCTGATGATTATCCATCTATCACTGAGTTGATTCAAATGGCAAAAACAGAGTCTGAGAAGTTCCTTGAGGGTGGTGAATATAATGAATATTCGATATGGATGGAATGTGAAGACCATAATATTGATTATTATGATAAAAAGTCTAGTTTCTATCTATTCTGCCTTGAAAGTTCTACTTCTAACCCTTATGGTGTTGATAAAACTTCCAATGATGAGTCTATCTTCCGTAAGTGTTATGATTTTGATTTAGCTGTAGAGAATGGTCTGAATATATCTCATAGTAGACCTGTTTCTGCTACCCGTAAATTGATGGATATGTATCTTTGTGCAGATGGTTTACCAGTAAATAAATCATCTCTGTTTAAAGGATATATGACTGCTACTTCAGAATATGAAAATCGTGATGCACGTTTAACTTCTCTTTTCTATATTCCTGGTCAGAAATATTGGACATCAAATGAAGATATGGGTGCAGCAGCAGATTTCTCTGTAGACCCAAATACAGTAAGTAAAATTAGATATTATGAACCAGTACTTTCTACTTATTCTAATAAGAATGTGTACGATGGACGTAAATATATCTCTGAAGAATTAAGACCTGAAAGACAACAAGCTGCGGATTATATGTATATTCGTTTACCTGAAATGCTTTTAACTTATGCTGAGGCTACAATAGAGCTTGATGGTTCTATTTCTGATGAAGTATTAGATAAAACTATTAATATAATACGTAAACGTGCTCACATCGCAGATTTAACCAATGCTTTGGTTGATGATAATGGTCTAGATATGAAAGAAGAAATTCGTCGTGAGCGTGCTATCGAATTAGTAGGTGAGGGATTCCGACTTAATGATTTATGTCGTTGGGGTATCGCTGAACAAGAATTAGATCGTCCTTCATGTTCTTATTATGTATCATATGAAAATAATGATACAGAATGGGCTACTATGACAGATCCTAATAGTTCTGTTGGAGCTAAGTTATATAATGCTGACGCTTGGCAAGGTTATATTACTACTACTGAACAAGCACAGTCTACTTATACAGCAGGTATGCCTACTGTTAAAGCAGGAGCATTAATTACAGAAACTGTTAATAATCGTATATTCTCTAAGAAAAATTATTTACAACCAATTCCATCTGATGATCTTGGTTTAAATGATGAATTATTACAGAATCCAAATTGGTAGTATCGTTTCAATAGTATAAAAATTAAAAGCTCTTTTTCTCTATATTGTTAGAAAAAGAGCTTTTATAATATTTGACCATGTCAGTTTTGGTTTGGCACACTTATATTCAGAAACCAGTTGAAGTAAGATACGTATGGTCATCTAATCCAGAAGTTACAAACCTATAACAAAGAAGGCTTACCTACTACTTTTTAAGACGGAAAATACCAAATACAGAGGATCCACTGCCACTCATTGATGCATAGATAGCACCTTGTTCATATAGCATATCTTTGACAAATTTGATTTCAGGGTGTTTCTTAAATACAGTCTTCTCAAAATCGTTGAAAACAGTGTCTTTCCAAGTCTCTATTGGCTCAGAGAGTCTAGAGTATAAGCTATCACCAGAATCATCAGGACAGACATTAGAGTAGGCTTCTGCCGTAGAAACATGTATCTGGGGCAATGTTATTATCTTCCATTTGAACCTGCCATCTTGAGAGAGGAAAGTATCTTTATGAAGCTGTAGTGCTTTAGCTTTTTCCGAGCCTTGCTCGGTAAATATTATTTCCTCAGTTTTCTCTTCTTGCATTCTTGGTTTTGTTAAGTCTGGGAAGAAATCATAAAATTGCGTCGAAATGGGAAATAGTAAATCACCACGCTCTTCAGCATACATTGGGTGCTCATATATGAAAGATCCACAATCACTGCCAATTTTAGAAGCATATTTCGCTAATGTTTTGGAATTCAGGTGCAATCCGCACAACTTATTTATTGCCTTTAATACAAAAGCTGCATCTGAAGATCCGCCTCCTAATCCTGCTCCAGATGGTATATTTTTATGTAAATGTATATTAACAGGTTTAATATCAAATTCTTCTTTAAGAAGGTTGTAGGCTTTAATGCATAAGTCATTATTAATGTCATTATCTGGAAGAGAATATTTATCGCCACTTACTGTTAAATGAGTGTTATCATCTTCTGAAGGACTAATTTCCATAACATCTTTAATAGGTATGGGTACGAATAAAGTTTGTATGTCGTGAAATCCGTCTTTACGTTTATTGATAACTCTTAGTCCTAAATTTATTTTGGAATTTGGAAATAAAACTAGATCTTTTTGTATTAAATCTGTCATTGTAATAAGTCTTAATTGTTAATAAATAAACAGCGACAGGTATTGCCAGCCGCTGTTATATAATAATTTCTAGTAATAATACTATCCACATTTGCCGTTGCCACAGTCCTGGCAAATCAGACAACCTTCTGTGTAAATTAGATTTGTTGATCCACAATTTTCACATTTCGCTCCTGATTCATCTTTAGTACCATTAGGAATGTAACGTTTTAGTGCACGTTCTACTCCATTTCTCCATGTATTAATATGTTCACTGTCAAGATTTAATCCTCTAATCATATTAAGTACATCGATAATAGGCATCCCATTTCTAAGTACTCCTGAAATTAATTTAGCATAATTCCAGAATTCTTTATTAAACATATGGGAAATACCACCAACTACGCCTGGATATCCATAAACGTCTTTATAATGGAAGTCGTATCTACTTTTGCCGTCTTCAGTTTTTTCTTTGTATATCCAACCTGAGGTAACTTTTTTAGGAAATGTTCTCGTTTCATCGTCAACTAGACCTGTGAAGATTTCATAAGGTTTACCATCATATTTGCCGACAAGAGCTATCCATTGGTCTTGACCATTTTTAAAACGTATAACATCTGCTTCAAGTACTTTAGGACGTTTTTTAGGTCTTATAGATTTCTTGCCATTGTTTTCATTTTTGGAAACCAAAACTCCTGTACGAGAGCCATCTCTATAGACAGTGATTCCTTTACATCCAGATTCCCATGCAGTTTCGTAAACTTTAGCTACCATATCTTCTTTAATGTCTCTTGGAAGATTAACAGTTACACTAATGGAATGATCGACATATTTTTGAAGACGTCCTTGCATCTTAACTTTGGCTACCCAGTCAACATCGTTAGAAGTGGCTTTATAATAAGGAGATTTTTTAACTAGTTCATCAACCTCTTTTTCTGACATAGCCTCTACTTCTTCAGATGTAAAACCTTGGATTTTACACCATGTTAGAAAATGGTGATGGAATACTAAATATTCTTCGAAGCTATCTCCATTTTCGTCTTTAAATGCTACTACAGCATTTAAATCGTTAGGATTAACTTTTCTTCTTCTTTTATAGTAAGGAAGGAATACTGGTTCTATTCCAGAAGTGGTTTGAGCCATTAGACTAGTCGTACCAGTAGGTGCGATGGTAAGAAGTGATATATTTCTTCTGCCATTTTTATCTATTAGATTAGCTAAGTTTTTGTCTGCTTGTCTTAATCTATTAACAAAAGGATTATTAACTTCTTTTTTAGCATCGTAAATAGGGAAGGTGCCACGTTCCGCAGCCATAGTAGCAGAACATCTGTATGATTCAATGGCTAAAGTTTTCTGCACTTTTTCTGCCATATCTGTAGCTTTATCGGTTCCGTAAGTTAGACCTAAAGCTGCTAGCATATCACCTTCGGCAGTAATTCCTAGTCCTGTTCTTCTACCACCTGCTGTTTTAGCTTTAATCTTTTTCCAAAGATTAAGCTCAGTGGCTTTTACATCTTCATCTTCAGGGTCTTTTTCTATCTTACCTATAATAAGATCTATTTTCTCCATTTCTAAATCTATGAGGTCATCCATAAGATGCATAGCTTTTCTTACGTGGTCTTTAAATAGATCAAAATCAAATTCTGCTTCCTTAGTGAATGGATGTTTTACATATGAGTATAGATTTATCGCTTGAAGACGACAAGAATCGTAAGGACATAGTGGAATCTCGCCGCAAGGATTAGTGCTCACAGTGCGATATCCTTCATCTGCATAGCAGTCAGCTACAGATTCCCTGATTACTTGATCCCAGAATAAAACTCCAGGTTCTGCTGATTTCCATGCATTGTGTATGATTTTTTTCCATAAAGCCCTGGCATCTATCGCTTTGGTAAATTTAGGACTGTCAGAGTCAATAGGGTATTTCTGAATGTATTTTGTGCCATTCTGTACAGCTTTCATGAACTCATCATCTATTTTTACAGAGACATTCGCGCCTGTAACTTTACCTTGTTCCATTTTGGCATCGATAAAACCTTCTGCATCAGGATGTTTTATGGATATTGAAAGCATTAGAGCACCACGACGACCATCTTGCGCTACTTCTCGAGTAGAGTTTGAATATCTTTCCATAAATGGAACGATACCAGTAGATGTTAGAGCACTGTTATATACAGGACTTCCTGCTGGCCTGATATGTGATAAATCATGACCTACTCCTCCTCTTCTTTTCATTAATTGGACTTGCTCTTCGTCCATTTTCATGATTCCTCCATATGAATCGGCAGGATGTTCATTACCTATAACGAAACAATTTGAAAGAGAGGCTACCTGTAGATGATTACCAATACCGGACATTGGACTTCCTTGAGGTATGATATATTTAAAGTTAGCGATGAGGTTAAATATTTCTTCTTTTGATAAAGGATTTGGATATTTGGATTCAATTCTAGCAAATTCTGTGGCTATTCTATTATGCATATCGACTGGAGATTTTTCGTAGATATTTCCGAAAGAATCTTTTAATGCATATTTATTTATCCATACTGAGGCTGCTAGTTCATCACCATTAAAATAAGCTTTACTCGCTTCTAAAGCTTCATCGTAGGTATATTTTTTCATTATATATATTATTTGTCTAAATTCTCAATCAAATTTATTTTTCAGAAGTATTTGTCTGAATTATGGCGATAAAAATCCTGTTTAGAATCCGGCGCCAATTTTCCGGATACTAAAATACAATAAAGTAAAGATTTAAAAAAATGCTTTAGAAAAAATTTATTAACAATTTGTTAGTAATTTTTTTTAATGCTTATTAGAGAGTTATTTATCTATGATTGACTATCTGAAGTATTACAAATATCGCATATAGAAATTTCTCCTCTAAGTCTTTTTTCTACAAGATTTAATAAAATAGTTCTAATATCTTCGTCTCTAACTTTTTCAAGAACTTGATTAGCGAATGCTAATTGTTGAAGAAGTTTAGCTTCGTAAATAGATATTCCTCTGGATCTCATATAAAAGATTTGTTCTTCGTTTATTGACCCGAATGTGGCTCCATGAGAACATTGTACATCGTCAGCATATATCTCAAGATGTGGTTTGCTAAATGCATGAGATTCATCTGAGAAGATGAGATTATTGTTTACTTGATATGCTTCTGTTTTCTGGGCGTCTTTTACTACTTTTATTAATCCATCAAATCTAGAAATAGCTTTATCATTGACTATAACTTTAAATAGTTGATTGCTATTACAGTTCGGTTTGAGATGGTTCATGTTGACAGTATTGCTAACTCTCTGTGATTCATCTGCTATGCAGATTCCATTCATTTCACATGTAATCCTTTCTCCGTCTAGATTTACATTGATTTGGTTTATCGTTTCTCCTCCATGGAAAGTGGATGTTACCATGTTTAGGCTTGATCCAGTTTTCATATTTATATTGATATCTGTTTTATGGATGGAATTACTGTGTTCATTTTGAACTATAAGTATATCTACTTCTGCATTTTCTTCTATCTGTATTTCTTTGATTTCTTCGGTAAGTACAGATGTTTTGTTGTTAGAATGTGTGCAGATTATGATTTTAGCAGACGAATTTTTAGAAAAGATAAGTTTACTACTACTTTTTAGTTTGTCATTAAATTTATCTGTTCGTAAATCTACTATTTGAAGGGTGTCCTTCATCTTCTCACCCTCTTTTATTAATAGAGTAAGTGGCTTTCCTGTGTTCTCTAATAGACCATCAGATACTACTATCTGTGATTTATTATGAAAAGGAGCTATACAGTTGAAACTTTCTTTTTCTGCCATAATCTATTGATTTATTATCCAATCATAACCTTTCTTTTCTATCTCTGTAGCTAATTCTTTACCTGCAGTTTTTACTATCTTACCATTAGATAGTACATGTACGAAATCTGGTACTATGTAATCTAATAGTCTTTGGTAATGTGTGATGACTATAAAAGAATTTTTTGGTGAACGAAGTGTGTTTACTCCATTGGCTACTATGCGGAGGGCATCTACGTCTAATCCACTATCTGTTTCATCAAGGATTGATAACCTTGGCTCAAGCATGGCTAATTGGAATATTTCATTTCTTTTCTTTTCTCCTCCTGAGAAACCTACATTTACTCCTCTGGATGAGAATGAGTTGTCCATTTTGACTACGGCCATTTTTTTGCGCATCATTTTTAGAAATTCTGCGGCAGAAATAGGAGGTAGGTTTTCTTGTTTTCTGTGTTCGTTAATAGCTGCTTTCATGAAATTAACATTACTTACACCTGGTATTTCTACAGGATATTGAAAACTTAAAAAGATTCCAGCCCATGATCTTTCTTCTGGTGACATTTCTAGTACGTTCTTGTTATCAAGAAATACTTCTCCATGAGTTACCTGGTATCCGTCTTTTCCTGCTATTACTGCTGATAATGTACTTTTACCAGCTCCGTTAGGGCCCATTATAGCGTGTACTTCGCCTTCATTTATAGTAAGATTAATACCTTTAAGTATTTCTTTACCATCTATTGTAGCATATAAATCTTTAATTTTTAACATATTACTGATTTTTCCAAGTTTTTCTCCAAGCTATAAACCCAAATCCTGCCAAGAAGAAGTAAGCAGCGCTTACTATTGGCATGAAGGATAGCCCAGCTTGTATATATAAAATTATATTTGTTATGTCGACTATTAACCATAGTGCCCAACAGTCTAATTTCTTTTTTGCTGATAGGAATTGGGCTAATAATATTAAACCAACTCCTCCGGCATCTAAAAATGCATTAGGGTCAGGACTGAAAGTTTCAGGCCAACTTGAATGTAAATATTTAATTATGAACCCCCATAAAAGTGTAAAAGCTATTAATATCATTATATACATGAGTCTTTCAGACCATGATAGTAATGTGACTTTTAATTCATGTTTATTATTCTCTTTGCCTTTTTTAGGGTGGGTCCATTGATAATGACCATATACAGCTATGCTAAATGCGATAGGCTGTAGTATCATACTTGCGTATAGACTTTTTTGAAAGAATAAGATAAATAGAGATATATTATATATGTAGCCAAACCAATAGTTGTATGATTTGCCACGTGCTGCTAGGAATACGGTTACTAGTCCTAAAAGAACAGAGCAGGTCTCTAATAGACTTACTGTATTGCCCCCTATACTAAATAAGGTGTTGCTAACGCTAAATATGTCACTAATGTTTAATAGTGGTGCCATTGCCATATATTATATTGTTTATCCTACGCTTCCCTCTAGTGTTACTTGTAGTAATTTCTGTGCTTCTACGGCGAATTCCATAGGTAGCTGATTAATTACTTCTTTTGCATATCCGTTTACTATTAGGCCTACTGCATCTTCTTCAGATATTCCTCTCTGTCTTAGATAGAATAATTGGTCGTCACTGATTTTTGATGTGGTGGCTTCATGTTCTAGTATGGCATTTTGATTTTTGCAGTCAACATATGGGAAAGTGTGTGCTCCACATTTGTCTCCTAGTAGTAATGAGTCACATTGTGAGTGATTTTTGGAACCTGTGGCTCCGGCAAGGATTTTTACAAGCCCTCTATAACTGTTCTGACTGTGTCCTGCTGAAATACCTTTACTTACGATCCTGCTTTTAGTGTTTTTACCTATGTGGATCATTTTCGTTCCTGTGTCAGCTTCTTGATAATTATTCGTGACTGCTACGGAGTAGAATTCTGATATTGAGTTGTCTCCTTTTAAAATAGAACTTGGGTATTTCCATGTTATGGCTGATCCTGTTTCTACTTGTGCCCAGAATAGTTTGCTGTTCGCGCCTTTTAGAAGTCCTCGTTTAGTTACGAAATTGAATATTCCACCTTTTCCATTTTTATCTCCTGGATACCAATTTTGGACTGTAGAATATTTTACCTGAGCATCTTTTTGTACGACGATTTCTACTACAGCGGCGTGTAATTGGTTTTCATCTCTTTGTGGTGCTGTGCAGCCTTCAAGGTAACTTACATAAGAGCCTTCTTCTGCGATAATTAAAGTTCTCTCGAATTGGCCTGTTCCTTTACCATTGATACGGAAGTAGCTTGATAATTCCATTGGACAACGGGTGCCTTTTGGAATGTAGCAGAATGATCCGTCAGTAAATACTGCTGAGTTTAGTGCTGCGAAGAAGTTATCTCCTATTGGAACGACTGAAGCTAGATATTTTTTTACTAGATCTGGGTAGTCGTGTACTGCTACTCCGAATGAACAGAAAATTATCCCTTTTTCTGCTAGACTTTCTCTAAATGATGTGCTGACAGATTGTGAGTCCATTATGGCATCTACTGCCATGCCTGCTATGGCTTTTCTTTCGTTTATAGGAATGCCTAGTTTGTCAAATGTTTCGACTAATTCTGGATCTATTTCTCCATCATCTTGTTTTGGCTTTTTGGCTGTAGAATAGTAAATTATATCTTGAAAATCTATCTCTGGAAGATGTAGATGTGCCCATGTCGGGATTTTCATCGTCTTCCATTTTTTAAAGGCTTTTAATCTAAATTCTAGTAACCATTCTGGTTCATCTCTTTTTTTAGAAATAAGTCTTATTATATCTTCATTAATACCTTTTGGTATGTAATCTTGCTCAATATTTGTTTCGAATCCATACTCGTATTTTTTATTGGCTATGTCTTCGATTAATCCATTATTTTTACTCATAATAGTGCAAAGTTATATTTTTTTGCGAATTCTTTTTATATTTACATTAACAATCCAAAATATTATAAAAATATGCGAACTGAAATATCTCAAATTGGAAAAGTAGCAACTATTGACAAATTATTCGAGTCAACGGGATATATAAATCAAATTAATAATTCATTTAAAAACATAGGTGATATATGTACATCACAAAAGGTTTATTCTGAAGGTATAGATTTTGATTTAGTATACAATCCATTAAAACATCTTGGCTATAAATCTGTCATTGGTATGGTAGGCGAAATTTATGCCGAATTTTATAAACCGATTTCTCTTACTGTGATATTAGGATTGTCTGCTAAATTCTCCTATGAAAATATCGCCGAATTATGGGAAGGAGTAGTGGCTGGATGTAAAGAACATGGAATAAAAAATTTGTCTCTAGATTTAGTTCCTTCTTTGAATGGATTAACTATAAACATGTCGGCTATTGGGGCTAGAGATGATAATAAATTTGATAATATAAAAGCCCCTCAGGATTTTGATTTAATATGTCTTACAGGAGATGTAGGAGCAGCCCTTATGGGAAATCATGTATTGGCTAGGGAGAAGGCTTCTTTCGTAGATAATGATAAACAGCCTGATTTGTCGAAATATAAGTTCATTCTGGCATCTTATCTTAAACCTGAAATCAATCCTAATATCGTGTCTAGATTTTTAGAGAATGATCTTATTCCTTCAAAAGGATATTTTCTTTCAAAAGGTCTTGCTGCTGCAGTTAAACGTTTAGTTCGTGACACCCATTTAGGAGCTAAAATATATGTGGAAAAAATTCCGATAGCTTCTGAAACTTTCGCTATGGCTAAAGAAATAAATATGGATGCTGTTACAGCAGCTATGAATGGAGGAGATGATTATAAATTCATTTTCGTCGTACCAGTTTCTCAAGCAGATAAATTAAGACATGATTTTCAAGATTACGATATTATAGGTCATATGGCCAAACCAGAAGTTGGAGCAGCACTAGTTACTCCGGATGGAATGGAAATACCCATCCAATCCCAAGAATAATTTTTACGACCTTTACTTTTAAAAGGCCCTTACAGGTCGTAAAACAGTGATTATCAAGTAAGGGTCGTGTGTGTGAGATGGAAGAGGAAGAAAAAAAAGTTTTTAGCGAAGTTTTAGGAAAGTATGTAATACTTCCAAATTATTATTACTTCGTTAGTATGCATGCAAAAAATGATTATTGTATCTTCAAGGATGAAGAAGATTACAGAACGATGAATAATATTTTAGGCATATCTGTATCTAAAAATGATGCAGTGTGTCTAGGAGCATCGATAATGTCTAATCATTATCATATAGATGCGAGTTGTTTGAATTTTACCAAATTACTCAAGTCTATAAATGTTAGTTACACAGCATATTATAATAAAAAATACAGTCATAAAGGAACTGTGTGGAATGGCAGATCCAAAAAAGCTAAAATCTATTTTGATGATTTTATAAAAAGTCGCGATAAGTTACATTACTCTATAGGAAATGCTGCTCGTCATAAACTATGTATATCTCCAATGCTCTATAGATGGAATAGTTCTAGAGTGTATTTCGAGAAAAAAGAAATCGAAAACAATGAAATATTCTCATTGACCGAGAGAAAAAGGGTGAAATTATTAACCAAAGAAGAACAAAAAAAGTTTTTGCCTCAAAAAATGGTTTTACCAGATACATATATGATGAATCAAAATGGGCTCATTCTTCCGGAATCCTATATCGAAAAGTCATATGTTGAAAGAATCTTTCATTCTCAGTCCAAGCTTTATCGAAAATTAAATACGAAATCTTATACTGAAAACTATAATAGGAAAGTCAAAGTCGAGCAACTAAAGAGAAAACTTGATAGAGCCAAATCTCAGTTAGAAAAAGATTATATTCAGAAAAAAATAAATCATGAATTAGACCCAAGTCTTGTCAAACAATCCGACACCATGGTATGTGCAGAATTGTTTAATATCTGCAGGGAAAAAAACATTCCTTTTATGAAATCTCTGCCTTCAAATCCCAAAAGACAGATCAATTCATTTGAGTTTCACGAGATTCTTAATAGTTTACGTGATAGATTTATCCATATAACGCAGAAGCAATGTAGTCGTTGCATGGGAGTCGATCTCCAATCCATCAAACAACATTGGCACGACCTTTACTTTTGAATGTCCATTATACGCCATGAAACAGCGATTCGGAAGTAAGGGTCGTTAAGAGATTTTGTATTGGATGTGATTCCTCTGCATGAACTCTAACAAGTCAGATGTTATATCGACTTTATATTTTCTTGAGAAGAAAGAAGCGTGAAGATTTTTGTCTTCATCGGTTATATATAGAGAAAGCTTTACTTTACCTTTACTTTTCTTTAAAGTGCTGACAAAATCTTTTCTGAATTCTTTATTAACGGCAGTCACTGGCAGATTTAAAATCAATTCATGAACTTTAGTTTCTCGTATGGTAGAAAGAAGACTTATTTCTCTTATCTTAAGATCATAGCTCCTTGGTTTTCTGGCTTGTATCTGTTCTTTAGATAATTTTTTCTTCTCATCAGAAGATAGATACTCATATCTAGGAACTATTTCTAATGTAAGATAAAGAGCTTTGCCTTCTTGAGCATATGACATATTATTCTCATAATCTTTCCCAAAAAGAGGAAGATTGACAGAACCAGAATAATCCTCGATAGTCATCATGCACCAAGTTCTGTTATTCTTTCGAGATTGACGTAAAACTGAAGCAGTCACCAAACCAGCGACATTATATCTTTTACCAGGAACAAAAAGAGAAGGATCTAACATGATTTGATCTGGTAACTTCATGAGCTCTCCAAGAGTTATATCAGTAAATGTCTGTATTTCAAAAGAATATCTATCAAGAGGATGAGCGGATAGATACATACCTACAAGATTCTTTTCTGTTTTTAAGACATCTCGCATGTTCAGTTGAGGAGGAATAGGAAGAGCAGGTTTTGTAGTCTCTATATCGTCAGCTCCAAATAAACTAGCCTGAGTAGAAAGGTTATCTTCTTGAAATTTCTTTCCGTAATTCAGAAGGACATCTATAAGCTGATTACCATTTTGGTCCTCTAATAGAAAAGACCCACGATTAACTTCCTCAAAAGAATCAAAAGCACCAGAACCTACTAAAACCTCAACACCTTTTCTATTAACAGATGTTCCCATCCTTTCAACGAAATCATAAATGTCCACAAAAGCGCCATTTTTAACCCTATTTTCTATAATAGCATCCACAGCCTTAGAACCAATACCTTTGATACCAGCCATACCAAAACGTATATTGCCAGATTTATTAACATTAAAGTTAGTATAACTCTCATTAATATCAGGGCCTAAAACCTTGATATTCTTTTTCTTACAGTCATCCATAAACTTGATGATATCATCAGGATTACCGATACTCTTAGTAAGATTAGCAGACATAAACTCTGCAGGATAATGAGCTTTCAGATACGCAGTCTGATAACCTATCCAAGCATAACAAGTAGCATGAGATTTATTAAAAGCATACTGAGCGAAAGCCTTCCAGTCATTCCATATTTTTTCTAGAACTTCTTTAGGATGACCATTCTCTTCACCACCTTTAAAAAAGTCAACTTTAAGCTTAGCCATAACAGCTATCTTCTTCTTACCCATAGCTTTACGCAGCTTATCAGCCATACCCTTAGAGAAATTGGCGATCTTCTGCGAAAGCAACATCACTTGCTCTTGATAAACAGTAATACCATATGTATCTTCAAGAATCTCCTCCATCTCAGGAAGATCATACTCTATCTTTTTCTTTCCTTGCTTTCTATCAACGAAATCAGGAATATAATCCATTGGGCCAGGACGATACAAAGCATTCATAGCTATAATATCCTCAAAACGAGTAGGCTTTAATTTTACTAACCACTGCTGCATACCATCAGACTCAAACTGGAAAACTCCAATAGTATCACCCCTAGAAAACAAATCGAAAGTAAGTTTATCATCAAGAGGAATATGATCTATATCCACATCCTCACCCTTAGAAACTTTGATATTCTTTAAGGTCTCTTTAATAAGAGAAAGAGTACTTAATCCCAAAAAGTCCATCTTAAGCATACCAGCAGACTCTATAAGAGTACCATCAAACTGCGAAACCATCAACTCTGTATTGTTCTTTTTATCCTTAACCATACAGATAGGAATGAAATTAGTTAAATCATCACGCCCTATGATAGTAGCACAAGCATGAACGCCAGTCTGACGAATACTACCTTCAAGCTCAGTAGCATACTTGATAGTATCACGAAGAATAGGATCCTTAGACTCAGCAGCCTCTTTAAACTCATCAACATACTTAAGGCAAGACTTCATCTTGACTTTAACTTCTATATCCTGCTTAATCTTTTTCTTCTGTCCTGGATTATCAGGATCATCAATTTCAACTTCCTTCTTATCCTGGAACTTTTTAGTCGGGACTAATTTTGTAAGACGCACAGCCTCCTCAAGAGGTAATTGCTCGATACGAGCCACATCCTTAATAGCACCCTTAGTCGCCATCGTACCAAAAGTAACCACATGAGACACATGATCCTTCCCATACTTATCCTCAATATATTTAAAAACCTTATACCTACCCTCATCATCGAAATCCACATCAATATCGGGCATATTCACACGCTCAGGATTCAAAAACCTCTCAAACAGTAAATCATATTTAATAGGATCTATATCTGTTATTGTAAGGCAATAGGCTACCACAGAACCAGCAGCAGAGCCTCTACCAGGACCTACCGATACGCCCATCTTTCTCGCGGCAATGATGAAATCCTGGACAATAAGAAAGTAGTCAGGAAATCCCATTCTCTTGATAGTATCCAACTCAAACTCTATTCTATCCCTCGTCTTATCATCTATATTTGGATAACGTTTCTTAGCACCCTCATACGTTAGAAACTTAAGATAATCATCAGCACAAGAAAAATCCTTAGGAATAGGGAAATTAGGCAAAATAGGATCATGATTCAAAGTATAAATCTCCACCTTATCCACTATCTCATTAGTATTCTCCAGCACTTCAGGATGATCACTGAAAACCTCAGACATCTCCTCCGTACTCTTTAAATACTCTTGCTGAGTATAATGTAACCTCTTTTCCTCAGTCACAAAAGCATTAGTATTGATACAAATCAATCGATCATGAGCAGGACCATCCTCCTTACGTGAAAAATGGACATCATTAGTAGCGATAACTTTGATATCAAGCTCACTTGCTATCTTAAAGATTTCCTCATTAACCTCCTGTTGCTTAATAAAAGTATCCTTAGCAGCTCCAGGAATATTCGTCTCATGTCGCTGAACCTCTAAATAATAATCAGGTCCAAAAAGATTCTTATACCACTTAGCTACATTTCGGGCCTCTTCAAAATTACCTTTCATAATAGCCTGAGGCACTTCTCCACCAAGACAGGCAGAAGAACAGATAATATCTTCATGATATTTCTCAAGCAACTCACGATCAATACGTGGTTTATAATGAAAGCCTTCAATAAAACCTTTAGACACCAATTTGATTAAATTATGATAGCCATTTAGATTTTTAGCAAGCAATATTAAGTGAAACGAACTCTGGTCCTCACGACCTTTTTTAGTAAATCTACTTTCGTGTGCCACATATACTTCACATCCAACGATTGGTTTAACTTTATTACCAAGAGCCTCCGCAGTATCAAGAAATTTTTTGGCCCCATACATATTTCCATGATCGGTAATAGCCAATGCTGGTTGACCATTCTTTTCTGCTATTTTAAGCAAATCTTCTATTTTGGCGAGTCCATCAAGAATTGAAAACTGAGTATGTACGTGTAGATGTGAATATGGCATTTCGTATATGTAATTATCGAATTAAATTAAAGCTTTACCTGTCATTTCTTCAGGCTGATCTATTCCCATTAATTTAAGAATAGTAGGAGCGATATCAGCTAATTTACCATCTTCTACAGACTTAACATCATCATCAACGACTATGAAAGGAACTTTATTAAGAGAATGAGCAGTATTTGGAGTACCATCATCATTAACGGCATAATCAGCATTACCATGATCAGCAGTAATTAAAACAGTATAATTATTCTCTCTTGCTGTCTCAGTAACTTCAGAAGCTAGATTATCGATAGTAGCTACAGCTTTTTCTATAGCCTCATAAACACCCGTATGACCAACCATATCGCCATTTGCGAAATTCAATATAATCATATCATGTTTTTGAGTCTTAATATCAGCCACTAATTTTGAAGCCACCTCAGGAGCAGACATCTCAGGTTGAAGATCATAAGTAGCCACTTTTGGAGAATTCACCAAGATTCTATCTTCATTATTAAACTTCTCTTCACGACCACCATTAAAGAAAAATGTTACATGAGCATACTTCTCAGTCTCAGCTATACGCAACTGAGTATGACCAGCAGCGGAAACCACCTCTCCAAGAGTCTTAGTCACATTCTCTTTATTAAATAAAATATGAACACCCTTAAAACTAGCATCATAAGGAGTTAAACAGCAATAATATAATGGAATAGTCTTCATACCATTCTCAACTTGATCCACTTGAGTCAAAACAGAAGTCATCTCTTTAGCACGATCATTACGGAAATTATAAAAAATCACAGCATCGCCTTCTTCTATCGTGGCAATAGGGTTACCCGTAGCATCAGTGCAGACTGCAGCTTTTACAAACTCGTCAGTAACACCAGCATCATAAGAATTCTGCATAATCTCTTCAGCAGATCTACCTTTAACACCCACGCCATTAACTAACAAATCATAAGCCTCTTTTACACGATCCCATCTTTTATCTCTATCCATAGCATAATACCTTCCGATAACAGAAGCTATTTTAGCACCAGTCTCATCACATTTAGCTTGAAGCTCATGGATAAAACCTTTTCCACTCTTAGGATCACAATCCCTACCATCCATAAAACAATGAACGAAAACATCTTTTAGCCCCTCTTCCTTAGCTACATCTAGAAACTCATAAAGATGAGATAAAGAACTATGAACACCACCAGTAGAGGTAAGTCCTAGAAAATGTAACTTTTTACCACTAGTTTTAACATAATCATATGCTGCTTTAATTTCAGGATTTTCTAACAATTTATGCTCTTGACAAGCCTTATTGATTTTAACTAAATCTTGAAAAACCACTCTTCCTGCACCTATATTCATATGGCCAACTTCTGAATTACCCATTTGACCATCAGGAAGACCTACATCTTCACCACAGGCGCTAAGATGAGAAAAAGGATATTTAGCTCTGAGGTCATCAATCTTAGGAGATCCCTGAGTATAAATGGCATTAGAATGATCTTTACGACCTTCACCCCAACCATCTAAAATCATTAAAAGTACTTTTTTATTCATATTATTATTAATTTGTCTTAAATTTAAACTATATTTGAGCTACAAAGATATATAAATATGAGTAAGAAACGAAATAAGAAATCTACTTCGAAACTTCCAAAAAACGCGAAGAAATTTATAAATAGTAGAAAAAAAAGAGAACCGAGAAGTAACAATAAGACAGAGTCTTTCACAAGAGAAGAATTTACAGGTAAACTAAGTATGACACGTGAAGGTTATGGCTTCGTCGTAGTAGAAGGAAGAGATGAAGACATTTTTGTTTCAGGACCTAAAATGAGAGGAGCATTAAATGGAGACATAGTAAGAGGTGTCACCACAGGTAGTCATGGATCTAGTAGAAACGGAAAGACTCGTAGAGTAGAAGGAAGAGTTTTAGAAGTAGTTGAAAGATCAAAAAGAGCTCATATTGGTATATTACAAGCATCTGAGAAACAAGCATGGCTAATGATGGAATCAAGAGTAATGCCATACGACATACAATTACAGAAGAACGACATAAAGAAAAACTTTGGAGAAAAGCCAGATTATAAACAAATATCAGGGCTCAAGCTAGCAGTCGTCGTCAAAGATTGGCCAAAAGGTGCAGCAGCACCAATAGGAGAGATAGTAGATGTTCTAGGTACGCCAGGTGACAATAACACAGAAATGCATGCCATCCTAGCTGAATATGGCTTGCCATATCGTTTTGATCCTGAAGTCGAAAATGCTGCCAATGATATATCCGAGAAAATAACTGAAAAAGACATCAAAGAACGTCGCGATTTTAGAGGAATAACCACATTCACCATCGACCCAACAGACGCTAAAGACTTTGATGATGCCCTATCATATAAAAAGTTATCTAATGGCAATATCGAAGTGGGAGTTCATATAGCTGATGTAACTCATTATGTACAGCCTAATTCTATAGTTAATAAAGTAGCTAAGGAAAGAGCGACATCTGTATATCTAGTAGATAGAACAGTTCCTATGTTACCAGAAGAACTATCTAATAAATTATGTTCACTACGACCAAACGAAGAAAAACTGACATTCTCAGCAGTCTTTGAAGTTACTCCTGAGGGAGAAATTAAAAACAAATGGTTTGGAAGAACGATAATCGAATCTGACCATAGATTTGATTACGAACAAGCACAAGAAGTTATAGAAACAGGCAAAGGACCATTAGCTAAAGAAATAACAGATTTAAATGCTATAGCTACTAAGATAAGAAAAAAACGTTTCGCATCAGGAGCAGTCAGTTTCGACAGACCTGAGATGAAAGTTAAAATAGATGAAAATGGCAAACCGATAGGAGTTTATCAAAAAATCGGTAAAGAAGCCAATTGGTTAATAGAAGAATTCATGCTTCTAGCCAATAAATATGTAGCAGAATTCGTAGGTAAAGTCAAAAAAGACAGCAAAGCTAAAACTTTCGTCTATCGTATCCACGCTAATCCTACACCTGAAAAAATAGGAAACCTAAGCAAATTCGCTCATTTATTTGGTTATACTTTTGGAAGTAAAAAAAGTAAATCAAAAACTACAACAAAAACCCCTGCAAAAGGTAAAAAAGATGAAGCTCCAGGAGTTGAATTACAAGGTAAACAACTATCAAGTGCATTAAATAATTTATTCGCTGAAGTAAAAGGAAAACCAGAAGAAGGAGCCATAGAGATAATGGCACTTCGTTCGATGGCAAGAGCATGTTACTCCACAGATAACGTAGGTCACTACGGTTTAGCATTCGACTACTACACACACTTCACATCACCTATCAGAAGATATCCAGATATGATGGTACACAGACTACTAGCCATGTATCTTGATGGAGCACCTTCTCAAAACAAAGAACAATACGAAAAGATGTGTACACATTGCTCTGAAAATGAGCAAATAGCCACAGAAGCCGAACGTGCAAGTATTAAATATAAACTTACTGAATTTATGCAAGATAAAGTTGGTAAGGTTTATCCAGGTACAGTATCAGGTATTACAGAATGGGGAATGTATGTAGAAATTGACCCAACGAAAGTAGAAGGAATGATACCTCTTCGTACTATTACCGATGACTACTATGAATTCAACGAAGAAAAATACTGCATAACAGGTAAGAGAAAAGGCAAGAAATTCATGCTAGGAACCAAAGTCACT
>JBAYDV010000038.1:0-18480 GCA_041668045.1 Bacteroidales bacterium
AACTGGCTCGTGCGGTGAATAAGAAGTGGCTTTCGACGGATTCTTATTCGTATTTTTCGTTTATTATGATGCTGGTTGATAAAGGATTTAAGGTGGATGTGGGGGAGATGACATTGCCTGAGAGGAAGATGTTGCTTATGTTGTATTATGATTTGTTTCAGGTGGCTGGGCGGTTTGATTCATTGGAGATGATGCTGGATGCTTTGGCGGGTGACATTGCCCTGGTTAATGAAATGAAAATGGTGGTTCCTGTATTGCTGAGAAGGTGTGAGGCGTATGAGTTGGATAATGGTTTGATGAGTCCGCTGTGTCCTTTGCGTCTGCATGGGGTTTATACTAAGGATCAGATTTTGGTGGCTATGGGGACTTCGACTCTTGAGAGGAAGTCGCCGTGTCGTGAGGGTGTGGAGAGGAATAAGAAGCTTGGACTTGAGGCTATGTTTGTTGATATTATTAAGGATAGGGAGGCTGGTTCGACGACTAATTATAATGATTTCGCTCAGAGTGAGTCTTTGTTTCATTGGGAGTCGCAGAGTAATGTTAGTCAGGGATCTAAGTCTGGGCAAAATTATATTAATGAAACGTTTAGTATGTTTCTTTTCGTTCGTCAGCAGGCTAGTTTTCCTGATGATAAGTCTAGGACTATGGGGTATGTGTTTCTTGGTAGGGTGAAGATGAAGTCTTATTCTGGAGATAGGCCTATGAAGATTGTTTGGGAGCTTGAAGTGCCTATGCCGGCTTCTTTATTGGTGTATGCCGACAAATACGGCCTTCGAGCTTAATGTGCTATGTTGTGCACTTAAATGTCTTCTGTAGGCTTTGAGAGGCTGGTTTGAAAGCACAACATCGCCATTCGTTTGAGTTTATTAAATTTTTCTGTATTTTTGATGTGATTTATAGACTTAAAGAGGAGCGTGATGTGTGAAAAAGAAATGTCAAAGAATTATTATTTCGTGACTTGTCATTCTGCGAATGATTTCTGTGTGTGTAAGGACAGAGAAGATTATATCCATCTGAATAATAAAATGGGGATATCTGCCTTTAAGAAAGATACTTTATTATATGGTGGTTCATTGATGTCAAATCATTATCATATAATTATAAGGTCGCAGGATGTAGTATCATTTATTAAATCTGTTAATGGTAGTTATTCTAAGTATTTTAACAAAAAATATGGTTTTCGAGGGCATCTCTGGCTGAAACGATCGGGTATTGATAAAATTCCTTATTATAATAATTCTTTGTTGAAGGATAAATTACTGTATTCTATCGGAAATTCTTCGAGGCATAATGTATGTTATTCTACTGTAATGTATCCATGGAATACTTCAAGGGTGTATTTTAATGAGCCTAAAGTTGAGAATAATGAAATATTCTCACTTTCTCAACGGAAGAAGGTCAAGCTTTTAAATGCGATAGATCAAAAAAAGTTTCTGCCAAGACGTTTGGTTCTTCCAGAATCATATCGTATGAGTGAAGATGGATTATTATTGCCAGAATCATTTATAGATAAATCATTGGTAAGACGCTTATTTAATTCGCAGTCTTCTTTTTATTATAACTTGAAATTTCCTTCGACTACTGAAGTTAGAAATCGTTCTCTTAAAGCAGATAAGCTAAAGCATAAATTATCTACCAGCACTAATCCAAAGAAAAGAGAACATTTACAAAAGCAAATCGAAAATGAATTACATCCACAGTTAGTTAAGCAGACTGATGAGATGGTTTGTGCAGAATTATTTGCCATATGTGAGGAATATCAAATACCATTGATGAAGCCTTTAAATTCTGATACACGCCGTCCTATAAAAATCTCTGAATTCAAAATCGTTATGAGAGAAATACGTAATCGCATGAAACACATTACTCAGAAACAATGTAGTAGATGTATGAGCGTGAAACTAGAACTTATAAAAAAATACTGGTAGTATTTGCTATGTTGTGCACTTAAATGTCCCCTGCAAGCTCTGAGAGGCTGATTCAAGTGCACAACATAGCTACATGTGTGTTTTGAATACGAATTTAACGGGTCCTGTTAGATGAACTTGGGTAAGGTCTGGATTGAATTGGACGGAGAGAGTTCCTCCTCGCGCGATAACTTTTTGTGAGACTGGAGTTTCAGTTCTCGCGGCCAGAAAGACAGTTTTTGAATCCACACCGACAGTGTGTTTTAAATAGTACGCTATAGCACTGGCTGTTATTCCTGTGCCACAGGCGAGGGTTTCGTCTTCTACGCCTTTTTCGTAGGTGCGTATGTGTAGATTTATAGAAGTATCTTCACCTTCTTTCACGACTTCTGGTTCAACGAAATTAACGTTAGTTCCTCTAGGTTGGAATTCAGGGAGGTATCTTAATTTACGACCTTCTTTTACTACATCGAATGTATCTAAATCTTTAACGAATACTACTAAATGTTCAGTCCCTGTATTTATAGAGAAAGTTCCATTTTTATGAGCTTCATATTCGTCAATATCTTTCATGCTTATGCTAACTAAAGAATCAGCATCATCATTTGAAACTATATGACCTACATGAGGACCATCCCCAGCTAAAAAACTATATTGAAAACCTGAGGCGGGTAGGACGCCCATATCATGAGCAAATTTAACAGTACAACGTGCACCATTTCCACACATAGTAGCGGATGATCCATCTGAATTATAATAATTCATTTTAAAATCATAACCTTCGTTTTTCTCAAGCAAGATCAAACCATCAGCACCTATGCCCATATGACGGTCGCAAATAAATGTGATTTGTTCTTGGCTCAATTTAATTTGACCATCGAGGTTATCGCACATTACGAAGTCGTTTCCAGCTCCGTGGTATTTATATAATTCCATAATTATTATTTAATTTTTTTGATCATACTTTGAGCTATTCGTTCAGAGGCTCCAGGTTTTCCTAATGAATCACGAATTTCAGTGTAATCATTAAGAACCTTTTCTCTATTCTCCTTACTAATCATTAACGAATTTAACTCTGTGTATATATTTTGTGGATTACAATCTTTCTGTAATAATTCATCAACTATTCTTCTATTGGCCAGAATATTTCCTAGACTAAAGAATTTTATTTTAACGAACTTCTTGGCAATAGCTATGGAAATAGGGTTTGCTCCATAACAGACTACGTGAGGTGTTCCTATAATTATGGCCTCTAAACTGGCTGTACCAGAAGCTATAGCGGCTACTTTAGCGTATTTTAATATAGGATAAGTCTCATCTGCTATGATTTTAAAAGGCTTCACTCCAGCTTTTTCGAAATATCTACTATAGTAAGATAAATCGATACCTGGGGCCGCAGCCATAACTTTTTGGACTTCTTGGGGCAATAATTTAGCTGCTTCTATGTAGCGAGGTAGTAGAAATTTAATTTCGGAATCTCTGCTACCAGGGAGGAAGGCAACTATATCTTCATCGGGGTTTAACCCATGTTTTTCGCAGAATATCTCTCTAGAATCACTATTATCTAATGTTGTAGTAATAGAATCTTTCAGAGGATTTCCTTCGTATATGGCATCTATTTTCCATTTAGCGAAATACTCCTTTTCGAATGGAAATATTATAAATAAGTTATCTACATATTTTTGTATACGATGGACACGATGTTCTTTCCATGCCCATACTTTTGGAGCTATATAATAGAATACTTTAAAATTATGTTCATGTGCGAATCTAGCAATCCGGAAATTAAAGCCGGGGTAGTCAATCAATATGACAACATCTGGTTTATATGCTAATATATCACTATGGCAGAGTTTAAAATTATGAGAAATTTTTCCCAAATGGGTTAGCACTGCTGTAAAGCCCATTATATTGGTTTCTTTATAGTGCTTAACTAGTGTACCACCTACTTCTGCCATTAAATCTCCTCCCCAAAAACGAAATTCTGCTTCTGGATCGGAATTTTTCAATCCCTTCATGAGATTCGAACCATGTAAATCTCCTGATGCTTCACCTGCTATTAAATAATATCTCATTTTAAAATCTAATTTTCTTTATTCAAGTCCCCAATCATTCTGCAATTTATTCATCTCTTCATAATTAGTACAATCTAATTTATGAGGTACTATGGCTATATAGCCTTCATCTACTAATAAATGGTCAGCTCTATCATAATCATCATCAAGATTTTGGAAATTACCTTTCATCCAATAGTAATCCTGACCATGAGAATCTTTCATTTTAGTGAACTCTCTTACCCATCTACCTTTTCCTTGATGTGCAATTTTTATTCCTTTAATTCGATTTATGTCACAAATATTAGGAAAATTAACATTTAAATAGGTTCCAGGGGTAGGAGGCTTAGAAAAAAACTTTCTAAGAATCTTGTCCCCGTAATATTTTAAAGCTGTAAAATCGATTTCTTCCTCACCATTATCTATAGAAAATCCCATAGAAGGGATTTCTAGAATGGTTCCTTCTTTAACAGCTCCTATAGTTCCGGAATAAATAACAGCAGCCGTAGCATTTGTGCCATGATTAATACCAGAAAGAATATAATCTGGTTTATTTTCTAATGAAAAAAAGGTATTCATAGCTATTTTAATACAGTCTGCAGGAGTTCCCGAAAACGAATATACTGACATATCATCATTCTCTTTTATCTTTTTCAAATAAAGAGGCTTTTCCATCGAAAGAGATGTAGATTTGCCTGACTGTGGCTCAGCTGGTGCTACTACTGTTACATGTCCGTATTTGGTGAGCATTTGGGCTAATACTTTTACGCCCTGTGCGTCTATGCTATCATCATTTGTAACTAGGATTTCTTTTTTCACTATCTGTTTTTTTATTTTCGCACAAATGTATTGAATTTTTCTCATCTTTTGTTACTTTTTTCAAGAATATTCCTTACATTTGCACGGTTTTTGTAATAAAACTGATGAAATAAAAATTGAAATTAAATTTTTAATTAATATAAAAAATTAAAGTAATATGAGTAAAATTAAAATTGGTATCAACGGTTTTGGCCGTATCGGTCGTCTAGTTTTTAGAGCAGCACAATCAAGAGATGATGTACAAGTAGTAGGAATCAATGATCTTATCGATGTAGATTATTTAGCTTACATGTTAAGATATGATTCAGCTCATGGCCATTTCAATGGTACTGTTGAAATTAAAGACGGTAAATTAGTAGTTAACGGAAACGAGATTCGTGTTTCAGCAGAAAGAAATCCTGAAGATCTTAAATGGGACGAAGTAGGTGCTGAGTATGTTGTTGAGTCTACAGGTCTTTTCTTAACTAAAGAGAAAGCTGAAGCTCATATCAAAGCTGGTGCTAAAAGAGTAGTAATGTCTGCTCCTTCTAAAGACGCTACTCCTATGTTCGTTATGGGTGTAAACAATGACAAATATGCTGGTGAAGCTATCGTTTCTAACGCATCTTGTACTACTAACTGTTTAGCTCCTGTTACTAAAGTTTTAAATGATAAATTCGGTGTTATCGAAGGTCTTATGACTACTTGTCATTCAACAACTGCTACTCAAAAAACAGTTGATGGTCCTTCTAAAAAAGCTTGGAGAGATGGTCGTGCAGCTTCTGCAAACATTATCCCAGCTTCAACTGGTGCTGCTAAAGCTGTAGGTAAAGTAATTCCTGAGCTTAACGGTAAATTAACTGGTATGTCTCTTCGTGTTCCTACTATCGATGTTTCTGTAGTAGATTTAACAGTACGTCTTAAAAAAGCTTGTACTTACGAAGAAATCAAAGCAGCTATGAAAGATGCTTCTGAAAATGAACTTAAAGGTATCTTAGGATATACTGAAGATATGGTAGTATCTAGTGATTTCTTAGGTGATCCTAGAACTTCTATTTTTGATGCAGCAGCTGGTATCCAACTTAACGAAAATTTCGTAAAAGTTATCTCTTGGTATGATAACGAGTGGGGTTATTCTAACAAAGTTATTGATTTAATCGAATACATGAACACAGTTAAATAATTTTAACTTTTCATAAAATATAAAGGTGCGGCTGAAAAGTCGCACTTTTTTTTTACATTTGTATGTTTTTAGAACCCCCATTATGAAAATACAGAACGGCATACGAAATAAAATAAGTTTAGGAATGATAATTATCGGTTTCATGTTAGCCGCATCAGGAGCCTTAGCTTATTTCGAATTTGGCAGGATGAATAAATCTGCATCTACTCTTATTTCTGATAATATTTCTAGTGTAAACATATGTCGAGATCTGAATAATATTATAGTAAAATATAATACTCAGCTGCTTGAAGAAATTACAGTAGATGTATTAGATACTGCACCTAATCTAGAGCATAGCAGACTTTTTTTAACTAATCTTGACTCTTTAAAGGTACATCTGACTACTGAAAGAGAAAGAGCTGCTTTAGATTCTGTTATGTTTTCCTTCGTTACTTATTCACATGTAGTAAGAGAACTAGATACGATATGGAAAGCAGATTATCCGACTAGAAACGAATGGTACTTCGCTCGTCTTCAAGTGGTATATTCCAAAATGAGAGTATATATCCAAAACCTGACTGATTCTTCTCAAAAAGCCTTAGCTAATAATTACAACCACCTTAGAGAAAGTTTCTATCGTGGAGTAATGCCTATTATAATAGCAGTAGCTATAGGAATAATTCTGATTTTCTTATTTAATTATTTCATAGATATATATCTCATCAATCCTATTCTTAAAATGAATAGAGGCTTATTAGATTACATGAAATTCAGAAAGAAATATAATGTAACGGTAGAGCAAGGCTCTAATCAGGTTCAAGAATTAAATAATAGCATAAAAGATATACTTGAAGAAAATAAAAAGCTTAAGAAAAAATGAATATAAAACTCGTAGCTAGATACATAGGTATCGCATTGCTTTTTAATGCGGTTTTCATGTTGATTTCAGCAGGAGTTTCAGCTTATTATGATTTCGATTCTGCTTTTTCTTCATTATTATTTAGTGGCTTTATATGTGGTGCAGTTGGAGTTTTCCCTTTAATATTCGTAAGAAAATCCGAGAATATAAATCTTAGAGATGGCTTCGCTATAATAATATTAGCATGGGTACTATCTTGTTTCTTTGGTGCTTTACCATATTTAATGTGGGGTGGACCATTTACTCCTATAAATGCTTGGTTTGAAAGTGTTTCCGGTTATACAACTACTGGTGCTACTATTCTTCAGGAAGTGGAGATAGTCCCGAAGGGATTACTATTCTGGCGATCTTCTACACATTTTATTGGAGGTATAGGAGTAGTCATATTCATGCTCATAGTCTTACCTTCACAGAGTACCTTTATTATGAAAATATCTAGGATGGAGATTTCTACTTTATCTATGGATAATTTCAAATATAAAACTCAACACACAGTAAGAATCATTGGTTCAGTATATTTAGCGATTACAGTTCTTTCTACTATTAGTTTGATGATAGCAGGTATGAATTTCTATGATGCTATTAATCATGCTTTCAGTATAGTCTCAACGGGCGGATTTAGTACTAAGAATTCATCTATTTTATCATTCCATTCATTTCCTATAGAGATGGTTAGTATGATATTTATGCTATTCGCAGGTTTGCATTTCGGACTGCTTTACTCATTTTTCGCGAAAGGAAGTAAAGAGTTGCTTAGATCTCCAGCCATTAGATTCTTTTTACTTACAGTTTTAGTCTTTTCTTTAGCTATAGCTTTAAACATAAAATTAAGTGGAAATGTAAATTCCTGGGGTATGGCTTTGAGAGAAGGATTTTTCCATACTATCTCATATGGTACGACCACAGGTTTAGCTATTACAGATACTACGCTTTGGCCAAACTTTTCTATATGGTTATTGATATACTTATCAGTACAAACAGCATGTTCAGGCTCTACTACAGGAGGTATAAAAGTCGATAGGATGTTTATTTTCTTTCAAATTATCAGAACGCAGATAAAAAGACATTTCCATCCTAATGCAGTAGTTACTATAAGGTATGGTAATCATACTATTTCACGAGATAATGCTTATAATGTAGTAGCATTTATAGCTTTTTATATATTAATATTATTCATTGGTACCCTATTGGTTTCATTGACAGATGTTAGTCTTGAAGAGTCATTTTCAGCTTCAGTCGCTTCTTTAGGCAATGTTGGTCCTGCCCTTGGAAGATGTAATTCTTTAGGAAACTATAATAGTTTTAGTCAATTCGCTAAAATAGTTTTAATGATAGAGATGCTTATAGGTCGTCTCGAAATTTATACAATGTTAATGGTATTTGTTATTTTTAGAAAAAATAATAAAAGTAAAGTAAGTTTTCAATGAATGTTAAATTAGTAGCTAGATATATAGGTATAACACTTATATTTAATGCTATATTTATGCTAATATCTGCCGGCGTATCAGCCTATTATGACTTCGATCCCGCTTTTTCTCCACTACTTTTAAGTAGTATAATCTGTTCCGTAGTAGGTTTTTTCCCTTTAATATTCGTAGAAAAGTCCGAGAATATCACTATTCGTGACGGATATGCTATAATAATCATAGCTTGGGTCTTTTCCTGCGTATTTGGAGCATTACCATATTTAATGTGGGGAGGTCAGTTTACCCCGGTTAACGCATTTTACGAAAGTGTATCAGGATATACCACGACAGGTTCTACTATATTAACTAATGTAGAAGCATTGCCAAAAGGTTTGTTATTTTGGAGATCATCTACTCATTTTATTGGTGGTATAGGAATAGTAATATTTATGCTAATTATACTACCTGCTAAAAGTACTTTTATTATGAAAATCTCTAGAATGGAGATTTCTAGTTTATCTTTAACCAATTTCGAATATAGAACTAAGCGAGTAGTTAGAATAATTGGTTCTGTGTACATAGCGATAACCATTTTAACCACTATATTTCTTATGGTAGCTGGAATGAACTTTTTTGATGCTATAAATCATGCATTCAGTATAGTAGCGACAGGTGGTTTTAGCACTAAAAATGCATCAATATTATATTATCACTCTTTCCCTATAGAACTAGTATGTATGATATTTATGATATTATCTGGATTTCATTTTGGACTACTTTATTCTTTTTTCGTAAAAGGATCCAAAGAATTATTTAGATCACCAGTCGTCAAATTCTTTTTATTATCCATCATAGTATGTTCATTATTAGTAGCTGTAAATATAAAGTTTGGTCACAATGTCGATTCCTGGAGCCAAGCACTTAGGCAAGCATCATTTCAAGTAGTTTCGGTGGGATCTACGACTGGTTTAGCTACGGTAAATTCAGGTTTATGGCCTACATTCTCTATGTGGATATTATTATATCTATCTATGCAAACGGCTTGTTCTGGTTCAACTGCAGGAGGTATAAAGGCCGATAGAATGTATATATTCTTTCAAATTATTAAAAATTCTATTAAAAAACATCTACATCCTAACGCTGAAGTTCCGATAAGATATGGGAGACATATTATCACACAAGAACATGCTTCAGATTTAGTATTCTTTATAGCTTTTTACATTTTCATCGTATTTATAGGAACAGTCCTGGTATCTGGCACAGGAGTAACCTTAAGTGAATCCCTTTCTGCGACAATAGCATCAATGGGTAATGTTGGACCAGGTTTTGGAAGATGTAATTCGCTTGGTAATTATAACTTTTTCAGTGATTTCGCTAAAATAGTTTTAATGTTGGTTATGCTAATCGGTCGTTTAGAGATTTATACAATGTTAATGGTATTTGTTATTTTTAGAAAAAAATAGATATCTTTCGGAAAATTCAGTAATATGTCATTCCAAGATCATTTTATTAATAAATTAGTTGAAAATTTTTCTTTCGAACCCACTTCAGACCAAAAAAATCTTTTCGAGAAACTCTCTGAATTTAATGTTTCTTATCATGAATGTGATATTTTAGTTATAAATGGTTATGCAGGTACAGGTAAAACTTCGGCAATAGGTGCTTTCGTCAGGACACTGAAGTCCTTTGAACTATCATATTGCCTGATGGCTCCAACAGGAAGAGCTGCCAAAGTCCTCTCCAGTCATACAGGTGAGAAAGCTATGACTATTCATAAAACGATATATAGAAGACGTGATATATCAGGTAGGGCAGGATCTTTTACTCTTGTTCCGAATAAATCAAAGGATACTATATTTATAGTAGATGAGGCATCTCTGATAGGCGTAGGTGGTGGTAATGACCCTGTTTCTAAAGGACGATACACTTCGAATTCTATGTTTGGAACTGGCGATTTATTAGATGATCTTATAAGATACGTACGAGGCGGTATAGATAACAAATTAATATTGATCGGGGACAGTGCCCAACTTCCTCCCATAGGACATCAACTGAGCCCTGCATTAAGCATACCGTATATTAAGGCTTCTTATGGCAATGTTTGGTTCTCCGAACTAGCAGAAGTGGTACGTCAATCTGTAGATTCAGGGATTTTGTTTAATGCTACGCTAGTGCGTAAAATGATCGAGCGTGCTAATAAGTTAGATCCTGAGCACTATCTGGATAATCTGCCAAAGCCTGAATTAATAATGCGTGGTTTTAATGATATAGAAAACATAAATGGAGGGGATTTAATAGAAAAGCTCACAGACTCTATAGATAAATATGGAATAGAGGATACTGTCGTATTATGTAGATCTAATAAACGGGCTAATAGATATAATGGAGGTATCAGATCTGTAGTTTTATATATGGAAGAGCAGCTTACAAGAGGGGATAGGATTATGGTAGTGAAGAATTGTTATAATTTTGATTCTCCAGAAGAAGCTAAAGAATTAGACTTTATAGCCAATGGAGATATCGCCAAAGTGATGAGTATCAGGCATTATGATGAACGTTATGGCCTGCATTTCGCCGATGCAGAGTTATCTTTTCCAGATTATAATGACATAGAATTATCTGTTAAAGTAATTTTAGATACATTAACTTCAGAGACAGCTTCTTTATCTTATGAGATGAGCAAAGCTTTATTCGAAGGAGTTCTAGCAGATTATGAAGACCTTCCCACTAAAGCTAAAAGGATGAAAGCTGTTATGGAGGATCCATATTATAATGCTCTTCAGATTAAATATGCTTCAGCTATTACTTGTCACAAATCACAGGGTGGACAGTGGTCTAGTGTTTTCATCGATAATCCTTTTTGGAAAGAAGAAACTACAGTTGATGATCTCAAATGGTTATACACTGCCATGACTCGTGCTACTCAAAAGCTTTATTTAGTCAATTTTCCTAAAGAGATAGTCCCAAGGTAAGTTATATTCTTTCAGTGATGAATATCCATTTCGATGCATCATCTAAAGAGCATGCGAAGATATGATATTTATTACTTTCATTAAGTTTTAATTTCTTTCTAAGATTATCTGATGATAATGGAAAGTTACGAGCAGTGATACTGGCATTAGGATAATCACTTTTTATTAATTTTATAGTGGCTTTTTTGTATTCAAGTACTTTTAAAATTTTAAAGCATTTTCCTGGGAAGTTTTCTTTAATATCTGAAGATAGATAAAGATGTGTATTTATCGCTATTTTCTTAATATCGTATCTTATAGCAGGAAGTTTAAAAGCTCCTGCTTTTAAAATAGATTTATTAGGTTCGTATAGATATGAGAATTGATTAATATCTTCTAATGTTACTATTGAAGGGTTTGTTATTTTTTCTTCATCTGGAGAGAAAACGAAATCCTGTGTATCATTTTTATAAATATTTACTGCATGTATCTTTATTTGGTTTTCTAGTGTTTTAGTCTTTTTTATAAGCGTGAGTAAGACTTCTTTACATTCATTGCCTGATGATATTATATCTACTCTTCTGGTTTCTGGTAGTAGTTCTATCGTTTTACTAATGTCTGCCATTGGAGAAATCTTAACCATTATTATTTGTACTATCTTGAATAGCTCGTCTTTTAGCTCCAAAATGTTTGGTTCACAGTCTTTTATGGAGTAAACTTTTTCTCCATGGTTACCTCTTCTGGCTGGATCAAGGTATATAGCATTTATGTTTAATCTTTCTAGAGTATTTAGATTATCTTTCTGTATATCAGTTGATTTAACAGATATGTTCGTGATGTTTAATTCATTAAAATTATGCCTTGCCGTATCTGTTAGTTCTTGGTCTCTTTCGAAATAGAATACCTTTTCTGCTTCTTGGGAGAAGAAGTATGAATCTACGCCGAGTCCTCCTGTGATGTCTGCTATTCGGAGCTGCTCTGCTGGTTTTACTACTAGACTTGAGTCCGTGTTAACATTGCCTTGTATATTGCTTTTTGTAAATATGTGATTCAATATTTTGGCTTTGTAGCGTGCTGTGGATTCAGAGCTGCATTGTTCGACTGAGAGCGACTGTGGGTATTTTAATGAGGGGATTTGGTACCATGATGGAATTTTGCTTTTTATTTTCTTCCGTGCATTGATTATAATGACTGCTTTTTTTATGTCAATGTCTGGATATTTCGATGCTCCTAAGAGTAGTCTTGTGACATCGTCGTTTTCATGATTTAGAATAAATTGTGTAAATTCTCCCATTTCACAAAGATAGATGTTTATTTTTTATTATTTTTGTATGCCATTAAAAATTTAAAAAAATGAATGATTATAAAAAAGTAGCTCAAGGTTGGCTTGGAGAAAGTTATGACCCTGAGACGAGAACAAAAGTAAGAAGCATGATTCAAAATGATCCTAAAGAACTCGAAGAATGCTTTTATAAGAATTTAGAGTTTGGTACAGGTGGATTAAGAGGAATTATGGGTGTAGGTACTAATCGTATGAATAAATATACCGTTGGTATGGCTACACAAGGATTCGCCAATTATTTGAAACAGAATTTTTCAGATAGGGAGAAGATCTCTGTGGCAGTGTCTTATGATTCTAGAAATAATAGTCGCGAGTTCGCGAGAATAACAGCAGATGTATTCGCTGCTAATGGTTTTGAAGTATATTTATTTGATAATCTAAGACCTACTCCAGAATTGAGTTTCGCTATCAGATATAAAAAATGTCAGGCAGGTGTGATGGTTACTGCATCTCATAATCCTAAAGAATATAATGGATATAAAGCTTATTGGGAAGACGGTGCACAGATTACAGCGCCTCATGATGTAAATATAGTTAAAGAGGTGTCTAAGATTACTGATCCTACTATGGTAAATTTCGGTGAAGGACTTTCTTCTAGTATTCATACGATTGGAGCAGATGTGGATAAAGCATATTTAGATTCTATTCTTTCTTTAATGCTTTCACCAGAGGCTATAGCTAATCATAAAGATATGAAAATCGTTTATACTCCTCTTCATGGATGTGGAGTTAGATTGGTTCCTGAAGCTTTAAAACGTTTAGGTTTTGAAAAGGTAACTATGGTGCCTGAGCAAGCTATTAGTGATGGAGATTTTCCTACAGTAGCATCTCCTAATCCAGAAGAGCCTTCTGCTATGAAGATGGGTGTCGATTTGGCTGAGAAGATAAGTGCTGACCTAGTTATGGCTACTGATCCAGATGCAGATAGAATGGGTATTGCCGTTAGAAATAATGAAGGTAAATTAGTTCTTCTTTCTGGTAATCAGACTGCTGCTATGATGATGTATTACATACTTACTCGTTGGAAAGAACTTGGCAAGTTAGATGATACTAAATATACAGTTAAAACTATAGTTACTTCTGAGCTTTTGAAAGCTATTTCTGATAAATTTGGTGTTAAACAATATGATGTTTTAACAGGTTTCAAATATATATGTGAGATAGTTCGTGAAAACGAAGGCAAGAACGAGTTTATATGTGGTGGAGAAGAGAGTTATGGATTTAATGTTGGTGAGTTCGCTCGTGATAAAGATGCAGTGATAGCTTGTTGTATGATAGCTGAGTGCTCTGCATGGGCTGCTGATCAAGGAATGTCTCTTTATGATTTCTTAATGAAGATATATTCTGAATTTGGAGTTTATAAAGATAAACTTGTATCTGTCGTTAAGAAAGGTAAAGAAGGTTCTGAAGAGATAGCTAAAATGATGAATGATTTTAGAACTAATCCTCCTCGTGAACTTGCAGGTTCTCCAGTAGTGCGTATTATGGACTGTGAGAAACCAGAAGAGACAGGTCTTCCTAAGTCTAATGTTCTTCGTTTCTTCTCTGAGGATGGTTCAGTAGTAACTGTTCGTCCATCAGGAACTGAACCTAAGATTAAATTTTATTTCGGAACTCGTGGAGAGGGTGCCGATGAGAAAATGACTAAACTTATTGAAGAGTTTAAATAAGAAACTTGAATAGAGTTAAAGTAAAAAAATAACACTTGTTATATCACAAGTGTTATTTTTTTAAAATTTATTTAGAAATTTTAATTATTTGTTAAGATTATTATCTATAGTTTGATAAATAGCTCGACATATTTCCACATCATATAAAGCATCATGAAGTTTATCTTCTTCGACATTTATTCCAAGAAATTCTGCTACGGTAGATTGCTTGAAATTAATTAATTCTGATCTGCGTTCTTTTAAATAATATGAAGCCAAAACCATAGCATCTAAAGAGTTAGCCCAGAAATATGAACCGAAATAGTTGTCACCATTCTGTTTAAACCAAGCTCTTAAAAAGCCATTGTCAAAACTAGCGTTATTATATCCTATTAAAGTAAATTTATCTTTTTTATTATATTTATCTATATACTTATTTAATATCACTATTAATTGATTATATATAACGTCCATAGGTGGGTAGGCTAGAATTTGCTCTTTAGTAACGCCTGCCACTTTTAATGCTTCTTCTTCTATTTTCGCTCTAGGATTTGGTTGAACTCTTAAATCTAATCTTTCTTTAACTTCTCCATCTATCTCTATTATAGCAGAGATTTGGTGAATACCATTCCTATTAACAAGGACTCCAGTCGTCTCTAAATCAAAGTAAAATAATTTCATCTTAAATATTTTTTGTTTATAACAAAGGTATAAAATATATCTTCAATATTTGAAAATATTATTTGATTTTCTTCTTAGCTTTATCCTTGTTGGCAGCTCTTATAATCGCTTCTTCGTCTGGGATGTCACCATCTTCATTAATAATTTTTAGAAATAATCTTTGAACTTCTATAGGTAATGAAGGATCTATTCCAACAAAACCAGTTTCACCTGTTGATGATTTAATTTTAAAGGATTTGACATTACCAAATTCCATGTCTTTCATTTCTTCCATAATCTTTAATTTTTATTGGTTTATGCGAAGAAAGACAAAACTTTTATCAAAAGTGATGATCTTTTTCAAAAGATGAAAAGTCATAAGATATTTTACTTTCTAAAAGAATTATAAAATTATTAATGAAAGTAAAATATAATAAAAAAAGCATCTCATAGGAGATGCTTCTTTATATTATAAATTTTTTTTACCAAAGTCCTACTACTGAATATCCAATGATAACAGTGAAACCTATTATAAAACCGATTACTCCAAGAGTGATTCCTGTTTTTTCCATATATTTCTGTTGTACTAAACCTGTAGAATGTGCTAGTGCATTCGGAGGGGTACTGATAGGAAGAGCCATGGCTAATGATGCTGAAATAGCTATACAAACAAGTAAAGTTTTAACACCACCTATAGGTCCAAGTGTACTTCCCATGCCGACTCCAACTGCTGCTATGACAGGAACCATTAGAGCGGCAGTCGCAGTATTTGAAATAAATGTAGATAATGTCCAGCAGATAAGTCCAGAACCTATTAGTACTAACATTACAGGCCAATTACCGAATGGAATAGAAGTAACTAGTAATTGAGCTAATCCAGTTTCTTCAAGTGCGACGCCTAATGCGAAACCACCAGCTACCATCCATAATACACTCCAATTTATTTTGGCTAAATCATCTTTGGTTAGAACTCCAGTTACTGAAAAGATCGCTATAGGAATCATAGCTACAACATTTGCATTGACTCCTGTTAAACTATCTAACATCCATAAAATTACAGTTATTATAAAAGTAATTCCGACTATCCATGTGTCTTTACCTTTTTTTGTTTCACCTTTTAAATTTAGAATAATCTCTTTTTGTTTAAAAGGAAAGAATTTTCTTAACATGAACCATGCTATGAATAACATTAATATAACGAAAGGGAACATATGTACGAACCATTCTGCGAATCCTATTCCCATGTTTAATCCAGCAGGATCATTAAGGTATTTTAAAACGAAAGCATTCGGAGGAGTGCCTATAGGGGTACCAATACCACCTAGATTAGCTCCAATAGGAATAGCCATAACTAATGCTATCTTTCCTTTTCCATCGTCTGGAAGAGCTTTTAGAACAGGTGCTAAGAATGCTAGCATCATGGCTGCTGTGGCAGTATTACTTATGAACATAGAAAATATAGCTGTGACTAGTATAAATCCTAAAAGAACATAATTAGACTTTTTCCCAAATGGTTTTAACATAATGCGAGCCATTTTGACATCTAATCCAGTTTTAGTAGTGCCGATGGCTAGTACAAATCCTCCTAAAAACAACATTATTATCGGATCTGCGAATGTTATCATGTATTTCTTATATGATACTAATGTTCCGAAAAGTTCTGCAGAACTGCTCTTATCTTGGAACCAAAGACAGCTGTTTGATGTTGTAAGCAAAAGTAGTACTACTACTAATACAGATGTCGTCCATGCTGGAACGGCTTCTAATAGCCACATAAGAGCTGCAAAAATAAAAATCGCTATTACTCTATGTTCTACGACGGTTAAACCTGTCATTCCAAAAGAAGTGGATGGAATAATCATAATAGCTATTGCGGCTAAAACTGCTATTAAAAATTTAATACTATTCTTAATGAGTTTGTCATGATTTGGGGAGGTGGAAGAGTCTTGTACTTCTACATTTGTATCCCCTGTGGAATTTTTTAACATGTGATGCTTTTTACGTGGTTATAAGTTTATTTAAATTAAGAACTTTTAGGTATTTTAAGATAATATATCTAAAAATAGGCGAAACAAATTTACATAATAATATTTAAAGAAACCAAATATTTTGTGTCAAATTGTCACATATAATGCATCTGGCTCGTAAATTGTTTTTCTTTAGTTAAAAAAGAATATTATGAAAGAAGAAAATAAAACATTTTTAAGCAGATTTGCCCTCAATTTAAATGAAATGGCGAAAACTGGTAAATTAGATCCAGTTATCGGCAGAGATGAGGAGATAAGAAGAATTCTTCAGATATTATCTAGAAGGACTAAGAATAACCCGATTCTGGTTGGTGAACCAGGCGTAGGTAAAACAGCTTTATCCGAGGGTATTGCCCAAAGAATTATTAATCAGGATGTTGCTGAAAATCTAAAGTCGAAAGTTATTTATTCATTAGATATGGGTTCACTAATAGCAGGTGCTAAATATCAAGGTGAATTTGAAGAAAGATTGAAAGGTGTAGTTAATGAGGTTATTAAAAGTAATGGCGAATTTTTATTGTTTATCGATGAGATTCATACCTTAGTCGGGGCTGGAAGGTCATCAGGAGCGATGGATGCTGCTAACATTTTGAAACCTGCTTTAGCGAGGGGTGAATTACGTGCGATAGGTTCTACTACACTAGATGAATACCAGAAATATTTCGAGTCTGATAAGGCTTTGGCGAGAAGATTTCAGAAAGTAATGATTGATGAGCCAACTCCAGCAGAATCTATTTCTATACTTAGAGGCTTGCGTGAAAAATATGAAAATTTTCATAAAGTAGCTATAGATGATGATGCGATAATCGCTGCTGTGGATTTATCAAATAGATATATAACTGATAGATATTTGCCAGATAAAGCGATAGATTTAATAGATGAAGCTGCATCAAAGATGAGACTTGAGATGAATTCTGTTCCTGAGAGTATTGACGAGCAGTCTCGTAAACTGCGTCAGCTTCAAATCGAAAAAGAATCAGTAAAAAGAGAAGGAAAGTCTCCTAAATTAGAATCTCTTAATGATCAGATTAAATCGATTAAAGCAGATCTTGATATAAAAAATGCAGAATGGAAAAAAGAAAAAGCTCTGCTAGGTAAGATTCAACAAGCACGTATTGATGTAGAGAAAGCTAAGCAAGAGGCTATAAAAGCTGAAAGGGATGGAGATTTAGGTAAAGTAGCTGAATTAAGGTATGGTAAAATAGTTAGTCTTCAAGAACAGATTAAACAGCTTTCTCAAGAAAAAGAGATGAATCAAAATCCTTTAATTAATGAAAGTGTAAAAGATGAGGATATAGCAGAAATAGTAGCCAAGTGGACTGGCATTCCTGTAAATAAAATGCTTGAAGGAGAGAAAGAGAAACTTTTGAAAATGGAGGATTTACTTCATAAAAGAGTAATAGGACAGAATCAGGCTATAAAGGCTGTTTCTGATGCCGTCAGACGTAGTCGTGCAGGCTTGCAAAATCCTAATCGTCCTATAGGTTCATTTCTTTTCATGGGACAGACTGGTGTAGGTAAAACTGAATTAGCTAAAGCTTTGGCTGAATCCATGTTTAACGATGAGAATATGATGACTCGTATTGATATGAGTGAGTATCA
>JBAYDV010000039.1:0-18324 GCA_041668045.1 Bacteroidales bacterium
AAACAAAATAGCACTACAATAATTCCTAAATATATACTTTCCATTTATGATGTTTTTTATCATGCAAATGAACAATTTAGATATTACAAAAGTGTTACATCTGTATAAATATTATATGTCTTTCTTAAGTGAAAAGATGAACTCAGCTCCTCCGTGAGCCCTATTTCTAACGAAAATATCTCCACCATGCATAACTACTGCATTCTTAACTATTGACAAACCTAATCCAGTTCCTCCTTGCTGGCGACTTCTTCCTTTATCTATTCTATAAAATCTTTCGAATAATCTATTTTGATGTTCCTTAGGAATACCTACACCATCATCTGAAAAACATATGGTATATTTTTTCTGGTCTTCTTTTAAGAGATACACGAAAATCGTATGTCCTTCAGAATAAGCTATCGCATTATTTATAAGATTATTAAATATGGAACTTAGTAATGTTTGATTTCCTTTTATCATCAAATTAGGAGGAATAGAGTTATTTACATTAAACCCTTTTTCTATGATGGCTGAGTGTAAATCATTTACTGAATCATTCACTATATCACTCAGAGATATAGCTTCTTTACTTATCATTTCTTTACCTTCATCCATTCTAGTTATTATAGATAGATCTTGTAGAAGTTGTGATAAGCGAAGACACTGCTTATAACTTTTTTCTATAAAAGATATTATCTTCTCTCTTGGCAGATCTTCGTGCTCTATTAAAGTTTCAAGGTAACCCTGGATACTACTTACAGGTGTTTTTAGTTCGTGATTAATATTTTGAGTTAATTGTTTTTTCCTTATAATTTGTTCTTGTTCTTTAGCCTCTGTCATTTGATGTTCTAAAATTAGAGCCTTCTGTGCATGTTCTAATTCTTTATATAAAGTAATCATCTGATTAGAAATTTCTCCTAGTTCGTCATTGGAAAACTTCCAATTATCTGTATTAATAGACTGTCCAGTAGCAGTGCTTTTCGCGAATAATTGAAGTTTCTTAATGTTTAGCCTGAAATTTCTAGTCATTCCGAAAGCTATGAAACTTATTATAATAGCGAAAACACATATAAACCATAAAATATTTTCATCATTTCTAAGAAGACCTATAAATGATATGGAGTATTCTACAGCTGAACGAACTACTACATCTTCATTCTTAGAGGCTGAATAAAAATAAGGTTTAGAAGTAGTTACAGATTTTCTCCTTACAGTATAGCCTTGCTCATTTTTCATAGCATTTATGAATTCATGTCTAGAGGAATGATTCTGCATACTATCGATAATCACAGTGGGGTCAGAGTCATAAAGAACTTGTCCTGTGGTGTCAATAATAGTTACACGAAGAGACGTAATCTCTTTTAACGATTTATTATTAACTAGAAGGGAATCAATGGATTCATTATAATGATATGCTGAATAAACTTGCGTATTTACCATCTGAAGTAAATTATTCATTTCTTTCTGACTCATCACTTTTTCTCGATTATAAAGAAAGATGATAAGTCCCATGATAAATATCAAGAAGAAAATCATTAAATAGCTAAATAAGCCTTTATGAAATGATGGTTTATATTTCGAATCCATATCCATAACCTAAACGTGTTATAATGTTCTTTCCATATTTTCCTATTTTCTTTCTAAGTCTAGTTACATTTACATCTATCGTTCTATCTAAAACTATTACATCATCACTCCAAACAGAATGCAATATCTCCTCTCTAGCTAGAATACGACCTTTCTTTTTTATAAATAAAATGAGAATTTCAAGCTCCTTTTTAGTTAATTTGATATCTTCACCATCTATGCTACAAGTATGTTTTAATAAATTAACTTCCAATCCTTCAAAAGAAAGTATAGAATCTTCTGTCTTTTCTTTTTTAGCTTCAGTTCTTCTTAAAACAGATTTAACTCGAGCTACTACCTCTCTTATAGAAAAAGGCTTAGAAATATAATCATCTGCACCAATATTAAGACCAGCTACTGTATCATCTTCTGTATCTTTCGCTGTGCAGAAAATAATAGGAATATGCGACCATTCTGGCTTCTGCTTAATTTTAAAAGCTACCTTAAAACCACTAATGCCTCCCATCATAACATCTAAAAGTATTAAAGAATATTTTTCAAGAGGAAGACCTAGTGCAGCTTCGCCACTATAAGCGACATCCACGCTATATCCTTCAACTTCAAGATTAAACTGTAAAATCTCACAAAGAGATTCTTCATCATCTACGACTAAAATTTTTTTAATATCCGCCATAATACTTTTTGAAATTTATGTTCTTTACAAATATATAATCAAATTTAATATAAATATCATTACTACAAGTCTTTAACCTAAATAAAATATCTTATTAACTCGTTCGTAACATTGATGTAATATACGAAGTATTATTTTGCAATTGAATTTTAAAAATAAACAATGCGAAATTATTACAAAATCATTTTTATCTACCTACTATCTCTATTAGCCATAAGTGCTAATGCAGGAATAATAAAGGGTACAATAACTGATAAAAAAACAGGCGAGACTCTTATAGGAGTAACAATCTTAGTAAGAAACACCCTTAAAGGCTATTCAACTGATACTAATGGTCATTATGAAATTAGTGATTTAAAACCAGGCCAATACACTATAGAAGTAAGATATATATTCTACAAAACCATAATTACTTCTCCTATAGAAATAACAAAAGCATCTGACAAAACTCTTAATTTCTCCTTAGAAATAGAAAATACTGAATTAGAAACAGTATATGTTACTGCTCGTAAAAATATGGAAAATGAGCAGACTCTTCTTCAACAACGTAAAAAAGCACCTACAGCTATAGAAAATATAGGAGCCAAAGAAATGAGCATAAAAGGACTTTCAAATGTTAAAGCTGGTGTTAAAAAAATATCAGGAATCTCTTTTTCTGAATCTGGCAAACTATACGTTCGCGGTCTTGGTGATAGATATAGCACTACCACTCTGAATGGGCTCCCAATAGCATCTTCAAACCCAGATGACAAACTAATCCCACTCGATCTATTTTCAACATCTACCATACAAAACGTTACAGTAAATAAAGTTTTCGAGGTCAATTCCTTCGCAGACTACTCTGGAGCTCACATAGACATAAATACCAAACAAGGACCAGAAAAAAGATTAATAAAACTTTCTATGGCAATAGGAGGACGCATAGGATCTGTCGTAGAACCTTTTTATCAGAGTGATAAAAAGTGGGGACTATGGAAATCTAACAATATTTCAAACAAACACATGCAGTCTCTAAATTCATTCCGAAAATCTTCAGATTTTCGAGAATATATGTACAGTCACAATGTATTCGGAACAGGCTTTAATATAGAGAAGAATACCTCATTGCCAGATATATCAGGGTCATTTGTTTACGGGAATCAATGGAAATTATCTAATGGTAATTCTTTAAATTTAATATTCTCTGCATCTATAGATAAATCAACTTTAATTAATAAAGATGCTTTTGAATCCACCCGTAATAACGATGGTTTTATGACCAATTTTCATTACGACGATTATTCACAAGACTTAAAAACTTCTTCTCTTATAAACCTAAGTTATAACTACAAAAATAGCAATAACATAACTTATACATCATTCTTCACACGTGATGCTAAAGATGACTTTAAATATAGAGATGGATATGATAACGAAAGATATCATCTAATAGGAACAAACTCCGTATTTCACGAATACATGTTATTCGTAAATCAATTACATGGTCTCATAGACCTTTCTGAACATCTATCTATGAATTGGGGGCTTTCTTACTGCTTAACAGAAAGTAATGAGCCAGATAGAAGACAAGTAATGTACAGAATATTCGACGATGAAAGAATAGGCATACATACCAATAATAGCCAAGAAACAATGAGATATTTCGGAGAACTGACTGAAAATGAATTATCTGGAAGAGCTAATTTCGATTACAAATATGGTACACAAAGTCATATCAAATTCGGAACAGCTTATAAAAATAAATACAGGGACTTTACATCTATTAGATTCTTTTATCCATACAATACTAATCTTTTAGACCCTTCTTTCACCAGCAAGAGTGAACTACTTAATCCTGATAGTTTTCTAAATTATGATAATTTCGAATCTGGCGCTGTAAGTATAGTTAAAAATTATCCACCTAGTGCTCTTTATAATGCTAGAAATGAAATAGGGGCTGCATTCGCTGAAGCAGAAATGTATCCTTTAGAAAATTTAATGATTAATTTCGGCATAAGAACAGAATATTCTAATCAATCAGTAAACTACTCAGATGACACAGGAGCAGCGTTAAAAACTAACTTAGAGGCCACTAACTTATTTCCTTCATTTAATGTTAGATACAATATTGATAAGACCAATACATTACGTTTCTCTTTCTCTAAAACTATTACACGTCCATCTTTCTTAGAAATGGCACCTTTCAGATATCAAGAATCATATGGTGGCAAACAAATTCAAGGTAATGCTGATATAAAAAATGCGTTTAATTATAATATTGATCTTAGATATGAGATATCTACTCCGGGAACTACAAATTTAATTTCTGTTACTGCATATTTTAAGAAATTAAAAAACCCAATAGAACAGACTCAAATAGCATCAGGAGGAAATACTATTTATTCATTTCAAAACTCTAAAGAAGGAACAGCCTTAGGAATGGAATTCGAAGCTAGTGAGGACATTTTTGAAAACCTTAGATTTACATGTAATGGCTCTTATATGTTCACAGATGTTAACCTTCAAGAAGAAAGTATTAATACAGATAATAAAAGAGCGCTACAAGGAGCATCTCCTTATTTAGTAAATGCAGATTTAGCATACACTATCCCACTGAAAAAAGAAGATTCTAATCTGCATTTAATTTTAATGTATAATCTTCAAGGTCCAAGAATAGAGGCTGTCGGAGTATATGGTAGAAATAATGTTATTCAAGAATCTCTAAACTCTCTAGATTTCAACGCAGAATATACATTAAATCAACATTGGAATGCTAATTTAAAATGTGTAAACATACTTAACTCAAAATATAAATTTACTCAAGAAAATGCCAAAACCAATATAGATGAACTCATTGAAGAATTCAAAATTGGCACTGGTATTAAAATAGGAATTTCTTATAAATTTTAATAAACATTAAAAATTAAACAATGAAACTAAATTTTTTAAAAACAGCTATTATAGTTCTAATAGCAAGTATCTCTACAATGTTTTTATCATCATGTGATAAAACTGATTCTGTGGATCCTGTTGATCCTACTAATAAAGAAGAGCTTAAAGGAGCTATCACAGAAAACATGACTCTAGAAGAAGACGAGACTTATACATTGACTGGGGCTGTTACTGTTCCTGACGGAGTTACTCTAACTATCGAACCAGGAGTTACTATTATCGCTCAAGAAGGCGACATAGTAGGATATTTACTTATAGAGCAAGGGGGTAAAATTAATGCAGTAGGTACAGCCTCTAATCCTATCGTTATGACCTCAGAAGTAAAGGCTAAAGGTGCCTGGGGAGGAATACATATTTGTGGTAAAGCTCCTCTAAATGTAGCTATACCTGCTAGTTCAGAAGTTGGAAGTAAACCTTATGGAGGAAATGATCCTCACGATAATTCAGGAGAATTAAAATACGTAAGGGTAGAATATGCTGGTTTCAGTTATGATGAAAAACATGAATGTAATGGCTTCTCTTTATATGGAGTAGGTGATGGAACTAAATTATCTTACTTAGAAGCATATAAAGGATCTGATGACGGATTCGAATGTTTCGGAGGAACAGTAGGTTATAATCACTGTCTTTCTATTGACAATGTAGATGATGCATTTGATTGGACAGAAGGTTGGAGTGGAAAATGTCAATTTTTAGTAGCTTATCAAGAAAGTAAAGATGTAATTGGATATGACTGTGATCGTTTAATAGAAGCAGATAATCTAGAAGATGATTTCGACGCATCTCCTTGTTCACATCCTACTTTTAGTAATCTTACTCTTATAGGAAATAATTCTAGCGATAAAACTTCAGGAGTTACATTCCGTCGTGGTACACAAATTTCTATTTATAATGCATTAATAGAAGGTAAATCTAAAACTTTAAATATAGAATCAGATCAAACACAAACTGCATTTTTAAATGGTACTTCTATAGCTAAATCAGTATATGTTAATGGCTCTTTTAATACTAAACAAAATCAAGAAACTACACCTGCTATTTATCTTGAATCTAACTTTACCACGGATGGTAATGTAGTATCAGATTCAGATTTTTCTTTCACCAATATTTATGTAGGTACCCAAGCAGGCGTAACAGTCCCTTCTGGTTTTGAAGAAGCTACTTATGCTGGTGCAGTTAAAGAAGGTAATGATTGGACAATAGGTTGGACAGTAGAATTATAAAAATTCAAATTAAGTAAGAAGAAGCTAAAGAAGATTAAATGTAACTCGGTGATATTTAGTTATTCCGAATTTAGCTATGGCTGCCCGATGAGATTTCGTCGGGTAGCCTTTATTTTTATCCCAAAGATATTCAGGATATTCAATAGCTATCTTACGCATATATTCATCTCTATATGTCTTCGCTAAAATAGAAGCAGCAGCTATGGATGCATATTTACCATCTCCACCTACTACTGTTTGATAGGGAATATCTCGCCAAGGTCTAAATCTATTTCCATCTACAAGAACATATTCAGGAAGTATCGATAATTTATCTAAAGAATCATGCATCCCTTTTATGGATGCCCACAAAATATTCAATTCAGCTATTACTTCTACAGGTTCTGCAGTAACAGCGAATGCTATGGCTTCCTTTTCTATTATTGGACGTAATATTTCTCTATTTTTCTCCGAAACTTGTTTTGAATCATTTAATAAAGGATGATGAAAATCCTTTGGCAAGATAACGGCTGCCGCTACTACTGGTCCAGCTAAACAGCCTCTTCCTGCTTCATCACATCCCGCTTCTATTAAATCATTGTTTAAATATTTCTTTAACATGGAGACAAAGATACTAATCTTTCATATTTTTTTTCAAAAGATCAATAATAGTTTCTTTATCTTGCAGGCTCTTCTTTAACAATTCGGCATTATCATAAATTAAAGTATTTTCTAATTTAAGTTTGGCCTTTTCCTCATTCGCAATCTCTAATAAGTGTTTAACTTCTAATCTTTCTTTCTCCTTTGAATCATATGATATTTTAAAGTCATTTAATTCATCGAAGTATCCAGAGAATTCTTCAATTACTTCGAAAAAAGATAATAAGTTAACATCGTAAATTTCAGCTAACATAGGTAGCCATTTACTAATTAAATTAGTCGGGCCATTTTCTATATTATTATAAGAATTTGTAGAAATGTTTAAAAGAGATGCTGTCTTTTCTTTCGTTAGATGTTTTGACATCCGCAATTTTTTAATGTTTTTTCTTATTATTTTGTTGTACATACCTGCAAATTTGGTAACTAATTGCATTCAAAGTAAACAAGTAAATGTTTTTTTATCACAATTTTTGCTTGTTGTTAAAATATTTCTTTTAAAAAAAACATATAAAAGCTTATAATTTTTTATTGAATTCAGTATTTTGTATAAAATTCAGTATTTTTTGTAAAGAATCATATAAATCTGCCTTAAATATTTGTTTATAATATCTAATTGTGCAAATTTTGAGATAACCAAAATATTTTAAAACAATCTCTATTATGTTAAAAAATAAACAAAATGACGAGAACGTAGAAAAAGCTGAGGTGATTTTATCATTATTTATCGATTATCATATTTTTCTAAATAGCCATTTAAATCTTAAAATGTTGTCTGATATCTCTGGTTTTTCAAAACAAGAAGTAAAATATTTATGTTCAGAAATTATAGAGATGCCTTTAGATGATCTTATCTCTTATCATAGATTAAGATTTCTGAAAAATATTCCTTTATCATCCCCTTATAGGAACAAAAATATCTGGAAAATGGGAGGATTCAAGTCTAGAAGGGCATATGAGCGACATCTAAAAAATATTGTTTTTTAGAAAAAATAATCTTAAATTTGTTTTTAAACAATTTATTATTAACGAATAAAAAAACCTAATGAAAACATACCAAACTATAGACATTAGAAATGTCGTTCTTATGGGTAGTCCCAGTTCTGGCAAAACTACTTTAGCAGAGAATATGATGTTCGAGGGTAAAGTAATAGACAGAAGAGGAACTATCGAAAGTGAAAACACTACTAGTGATTATACCGATACAGAACATATCTATAAACGTTCTGTTCATTCTACTCCTTTGTATACTGAATTTATGGACCATAAATTTAATATTATTGATACACCTGGGTCTGATGATTTTATAGGTGGAATGATTTCTGCTTTCAAAATAGCGGATTCTGCTATAATGGTTATTAATGCAAGCCAAGGCGTAGAAGTAGGAACTGAGATTTTCAATCGATATGCTAAGGAATATAATAAACCTTTTATAGTAGCAGTTAATCAACTTGATTCTGAAAAGGCTAATTGGGAAGAAACTGCTGAATCTATCAAAAAATCATTTGGAGGAAAAGTAGTATTCGCACAGTTTCCTGTAAATCCTGGAAAGGGATTTAATTCCTTCATCGATGTGGTTAAAATGAAAATGTACACATTTACAGATAATAATGGAACTAGAGAAAGTGCAGAGATACCAGCTGAATATAAAGAAAAGAGTGATCAGCTTAGATCTGAAATTATAGAAATGGCAGCTGAGAATGATGAAGATTTAATGAATAAGTATTTTGAGAATGGCACACTTTCTCAAGAAGATATGCTTTATGGCTTGATGTTGGGATTTAAAGCCTCTAGTATGATTCCCGTTATGTGTATATCTGGAATAAAGGATGTTGGAGTTAAAAGATTAATGGAATTCGCTATTAATGTAGCACCTTCTCCTAAGCACGAAAAAGAAGTATTGAAAAATGGTGATTTAGTAGATTGTACTGTAGATGCTCCTACTGCTATTTTTGTTTATAAATTAAGCATGGAACAGCATTTGGGAGAAGTCGCCTATTTCAAGGTTATGCAAGGTCTTATTCATGAAGGTGATGATTTAATTAATCCTGAAAATGGAGATAAAGAAAGAATAACTTCTATTTACGCTGTAGCTGGAAAAAATAGAGTGAAAGTGACCGAACTAGCTGCTGGAGATATAGGTTGTACAGTGAAGTTGAAAAGCGTAAAAGCTAATCAAACTTTATGTACACCAAATAAAGAAGTAATTTTTAAACCCATTATTTTCCCTTCTCCAAAATATCGCACTGCTATTAAACCTAAGGATAATAATGATGAAGAAAAACTAGGAGCCGCTCTTAATAAAATTTCTTCTCAGGATCCTACGATAGTAGTAAGATATGCCAAAGAGCTAAAGCAAACGATCCTTAATGCACAAGGAGAAATGCAGGTTAATATTCTGAAATGGGAATTACAAAATGTTTATAAAATAGATGTCGAATTATATGAACCTAGAATTTCTTATAGAGAGACGATTACTAAAATAGCTGCTGCTAGCTATAGACATAAAAAACAGTCTGGAGGTGCAGGTCAGTTTGGTGAAGTTCATATGATTATAGAACCTTTTATAGAAGGAGCTGAACAGAAGAAAAAATTCAAAATCAATGGTAAAGAAATTTCTCTGAATATCCGAGCTAAAGATGAATATGATATGCCATGGGGAGGAAAATTAAATTATTATAATTGTATCGTTGGTGGCGCTATAGATGCTCGTTTTATGCCGGCTATATTAAAGGGTATTATGGAGAAAATGGAAGAAGGACCTTTGACTGGTTCTTATGCTCGTGATATCAATGTATATATTTATGATGGAAAAATGCATCCTGTAGATTCTAATGAGATATCTTTTAAATTAGCAGCTATTCATGCTTTTAAGGAAGCCTTTAAGAATGCTGGACCTAAAATAATGGAGCCAATTTATAATGTAGAAGTTATGGTTCCTAATGTCTATATGGGCGATGTTATGTCTGATCTTCAAAACAGAAGAGCTATCGTAGAGGGTATGAGTAGTGTCAAAGGTTTTGAGGTATTAAAAGTTAGAGTTCCTCTGAAAGAACTTTATAAATATTCTACCGCTCTCAGTTCTCTTACTTCTGGAAGTGCTAATTTTACTATGGAGTTTGCTGATTATTCTCAGGTCCCTGGTGATGTGCAAACAAAACTTTTAAAGGAGTACGAAACTGAAGAAAACGAATAAGTGTGTTGTAATTTTTTAAGCTAAGTTCGAAGATTCTTTTTCGGACTTAGCTTTATTTTGTATCTGCTATTAGTTCAAATCTTGTATTGAATGGACATTTGGCTATCTCCATTAGTGTCAACACTTTAGATATTCCTGCTTCGTGGTACTCTAAAGGAGATAATTTGTTTTTCCCACATACTATTATTAGTGGTTTGGAGTGTTTTAAACAGATTTTAGCTACTCCTATAGGTACTTTGCCATTTAAAGACTGCCTGTCGAGTGCTCCTTCTCCAGATATTACTATGTCTGCTGTGGATATTTTTTCTTCAAGTTTGGTGATTTTTGAAATTTCCTCAAATCCATTTTGCAATTCAGCTCTGAGTATATTGTGAAATGTATAACCTAGTCCTCCTGCCGCTCCACTCCCTGGAAGGGTTTCTTCTGAATTATATTCTATCGATAGCATCTTTTGGGTTTCATTAAAAGAGAGGTACTTTTTTACTGTTCTGACCCAATTAATCATTCCTCGTTCGAAGTGTTCTCTTAGTTTGGAGTCTGCTCCTTTCTGCCGGGAATAAATATTGGTCGCTCCATTTATTCCGAGTAGTGGATTACGAACATCACATAGTATTTCAATTTTTATTTTGTGTTCTTTTATTTTAGATAATAACTGTGAATTTTTAGGAGGAATTATTTCTGTTATGTTTTGAAGGATTTCTGCTATTTGAGAGCCCTTGGAGGATAATCTATATGTCGAGGACGAACACATTGCCATAGAATTATAGTCGCTGCGTAGCTTGAAGCTGTATCCTAGCGCTGATAGCATACCTATTCCTGCATCATTGGTAGCTACTCCTCCTATCGCGATGCGTATTTTATTGACTTTTTCGTAGTTTTCTATTATGTACTTTATAATTATGCCGAGGCCGTATGATGAAGTATTGTCAGGATTCCTTTCTGATGGTTTAATTAGGGTTAAACCTATGGTTTTAGCAGCTTCTATGATGGCTGTCTGTCCTTTATTACATATTAATATTTCTGTTGCTATGGTTCTACCTAAAGAGTCAACTGTAGTGATTTCGCATCTTTTGGATTGGTCAAATAATGCATTTTCTATTACGTTTTGACTGCCTTCTCCTCCATCTGCCATAGGACAGAGGATGATATCTCCACTGAATCCTATGATTAGTTCTTGGGCTATTAAGTCGGATATCGTAATAGCTGTGTATGTCCCTTTGAATTTATCAGGGGCTATAACTATTTTTTTGATAGTGTCAGGCATTTTAGTAATTTTGTCGAATGCGATTTCATAGAATTTTTAATATGATTTCTTTTTACAAAATTACAAATTAATCTCATTTTTAATGAAAAAAACAAAATTACTTGTCATAGCATTATTAGTTCTTTTGGTTAGTCCTGTAAGGGCTGATGAAGGTATGTGGCTTCTGCCATTGATAGAAAAGATGAATGGCAAAGCACTAGCTGAAAAAGGATTTACTCTTACTCCTGAAGAGATTTATAACATTAATCATTCGAGTTTGAAGGATGCTATTGTACAGTTTGGTGGTGGTTGTACTGGTGAAATAGTCTCTAAGAACGGACTTATTTTTACTAATCACCATTGTGGATATTCTTATATTCAAGCTCTTAGTTCTGTGGAGCATAATTATCTTAAGGATGGTTATTGGGCTATGAATAATTCTGAAGAATTACGAGCTAAAGGTTTATATGTTAAGTTTTTAGATAGCATGACTGATGTTACTAAACAAATAAATGATGCTTGTAAAGATGCTAAAAATGATAGTGAGAGAGACTCTATTATTTCTGTCGTTTCTAACCGTTTAGTCAAAAATGCTGTTGGCGGTAGAAAACATTTAGAAGGAACTGTAACTGATTTTTATAGTGGAAATGCATATTATCTTATTCTTACTAAAACATTTTATGATATTAGATTCGTAGGAACTCCTCCTTCTTCTATAGGTAAATTTGGTGGTGATACTGATAATTGGATGTGGCCTCGTCATACTGGAGATTTTTCTGTTTTCAGAGTTTATGCAGACGTAAATAATGAGCCAGCTAAATATTCTAAAGAGAATCTTCCATATAATCCTGATAAATTTTTAACTGTTTCTCTTAAAGGTTATCAAAAAGGAGATCCTGCTATGATTTTAGGTTATCCAGGAAGGACTAATCGTTTCATGACTGTAAGTGAGCTTAAGGAACAACGTGATATTAGTAATGCTATTAGTATTAAAATGAGAGGTATCCGTCAAGATATTTTAATGAAAGATATGAGATCTAACCCTAAGATTATGATTCAATATGCTAGTAAATATGCTGGTTCTTCTAATGGCTGGAAAAAATGGATAGGGATGAACAAGACTTTCAAAACTCTTAATATAGAAGAGCATAATCTTGAGGATGAGGCTATTTTTAAATCTTGGGTTAATAAGACTAAGTCTAGAAGGAAAAAATATGGAGATGCTTTAGATTTAGTTAATGCTGGTGTAGCTAAAAAAGATAGTATCTTTCCTTATTTATTATATTTAATGGAAGGTCCTGCTAAAATAGAGCTTTCTACTTTCGCTTTTCAAACAGCTCTTTCTTTACAACAGGATAGTCTTAATACTCTTAAATCTGTAGATAAATTCTATAAAGATTATTCTGTAAGTACAGACAGAAAAGTAGCAAAAGCTATGTTAAAAGCTTATAAAGAGAATGTTGATTCTACTATGAGAATAAATATTTTCAATAGAATAGATACTGCTTATAATGGTTCTATTGATAAATATGTTGATTATATTTTCGATAATTCTGTTTTTACCTCTAAAGAGAAGCTTGTTCAATATTTATCTAATCATACTGCATTCTCTATAGAAAAGGATCCTGCTTGTCAGATTATGTCTTCAATAATGCATTTTTATCCTCGTCTTTTGACCACTTATAGAAGTGCATCTAAAGATATTCAGGATGGTAAAAAGAAATATATAGCTGGTATTCTTCAAATGAAAAAAGGTAAAGCAGTATATCCTGATGCTAACTTTACTATGAGAATGACATATGGTTCTGTACTTCCTTATTCTCCTCGTGATGCTGTTTTTTATAATTATTATACTACCTTAGATGGTGTAATGCAGAAAGAGGATCCTAATAATTGGGAGTTCGAGGTGCCAGATAAGCTTAAAGAATTATGGAAGAATAAAGATTTCGAGCAATATGCAATGCCTAGTGGTGAAATGCCTTGTTGTTTTTTAACCAATAACGATATTACTGGTGGTAATTCTGGTTCTCCTGTATTAAATGGAGCTGGCGAATTAATTGGTCTAGCTTTTGATGGTAATTGGGAATCAATGAGTAGTGATGTATTATTTAATCCTAATTTACAGAGATGTATCTGCGTTGATGTTAGATATGTACTGTTTATTATAGATAAATTTGGTGGTGCTGGATATTTGTTGGATGAAATGAATATAAATAAATAATAAAATAATGAATAGCAAAATAGAAAAAGTCTTATCTACTATAACTCATCCTGAGAAAGAGAAAGATATCGTTTCTCTTGGTATAGTAGAAGATATTAGAGCTTTAGGTCAAGACCAAACTGCGGAGTGTAAAGAAGATGAAATTCCTTCTTTAATTAAATTTCATTTAAGATTTCCTACTCCTGATCCTCTTGCTTCTACTATTAAGAAAAAATGTGAAGAGGCCCTTATAAATGAGTTCCCTGGAGTTAGAGTTTCTTGCTTAGTTTTGGTTAGTGAAAAGAAAATAGCTAAGAAAAAACTTGAATTAGGTCAAGAACAGCTTGAGAATGTAGGAAAAGTAATAGCCATAGCTTCTGGTAAAGGAGGAGTTGGTAAATCTACTGTAGCTGTAAACTTAGCTATCGCTTTATCTAAATTAGGATATAAAGTAGGATTAGCTGATGCTGATATATATGGCCCATCTGTACCTACAATGACTAATACTCAAGGTTTCCGTCCAGATGTCGAGACTGTTGATGGTAAGGATTTAATTATTCCTATAGAAAAATATGGTATTAAATGGATGTCAATAGGATATTTTGCAGATCCTGAACAAGCTCTTATCTGGAGAGGTCCTATGGCTAGTAATGCTTTAAAACAAATGATTTTACAAGTTAAATGGGATGCTCTTGATTATCTGCTAATAGATTTGCCTCCAGGAACTGGTGATATTCCTATTACTTTAGTCCATGAGACTCCTCTTACTGGTGCTATAATAGTCAGCACTCCTCAGGCTGTAGCATTGGCTGATGTAGAAAAGAGTATAAATATGTTCATGAATAAAGGTGTTAATGTTCCTATTCTTGGAATAGTCGAAAATATGGCTTGGTTTACACCTGAAGAGTTACCTAATAATAAATACTATATTTTTGGTAAAGAGGGTGGAAAGAAAATGGCTGAACGCATGAATGTCGATTTGCTTGGTCAGGTTCCACTTAAAATGGCTATCAGGGAAGGTGGAGATTCTGGAATGCCTGCTCCAGATGAAATTTGGCAAGATATAGCAGAAGAAATAGCAGTTAAATAAATTTTAAAATATTTCAATTAAGTAATCAAAGCATATCAAAATAATTATTGATATGCTTTAATTTTTTATGTAAGTATTATAAGTGATTCTCCTGGATTAGAATTTGGAATCATAGAGTATTTCCCATTAGTTGAGTCTTGATAATGCATATTTAATTCATTCTTTACGTTTATATACACATCATGCGAAATCTCAGATAATGGAGATCCTTTTATAATTATTTCTATCTTTCCTTTATGTCTTGAATATTCTATTTTTACTGAAATAGGATAAACTTTATTTCTTTCATTATTATATATTAAAATGCGTTCTAACATCTTCCTAAACATAATAACATCAATATTATTTTTACTTTGTGACATATGCGTATCAAATGTGACAGAAGTGTAATTATCATGCATTGAATTAGCTTTATCGACTATTTCTTTTATTATAGGAATTATATCTACATTTTCGATTTTATAAGTTAACTTATCGGATTCAAGCCTTGAAAACATCAAAATATCGTTTACATAATCAAGAAGTAAATCTGCATTAAACTTTATTATTTCTTTATTCTTTTCTTTTTTCTCAACAGAAAGATGAGTAGCTGATATGCTTTTCTCTACTGTAGTAACAAGCATCTCTAAAGGTTTATTAATAGCCTCACTTATTTCTCTTTGTAAGATCTCTTTAGATTTTACTTCTCCAAGAATATTAGAGTTATAAACTTCTTTTTCTCGAGAAATATTTTCTATAATTTCTTTATTCTTAAAAATATATACTATGTATAATGCTAATATTATTAATAAAATAATCAAAACTATAATTATATTTATAATTAGCCTAATATTCACAGAGTTATTATCCTTTATTACTTCATCAATATTGTATAATGATTTGAGTGCATTATACTCTTCTAACACTATAGTAGAGTTAATAGAATCTTGCACATTAATAATGGTTTTATATGAAGAAAAAGCTTCATCATACCTTTTCAAACTTAATAATAGTTTTACTCTAAGACTTGCTTGCCCTATATAATATTGAGGGGCATATTTTATAGCTATATTCAGTAATTTACTATTTATAGATAGAGCCTTATTATAATTTTTTGATTTTTCATATTCATTCTTCGCTATATTTCCTTTTTCTTTATAATACTGATATGAACTAAAATAGTAATTAAACAATAAGGTGTTCTCTACTTTATCGATATGATTAAATATATTCTTTTGAATATTATAATAATATTCGGCTTTCTGTATATCTTTCTTTTCTATTAAATAATAAGATATATAACTATTATATATATCCAAATAATATTTTATCGCTGGGTTATTTAAAGAATCTACAGTAATATGATATGTCTCATTTAAAATATCTTCATATTTATGAGCTATTTCAACAGCTTCTTTATAGTTGGCTACATCTTCAGATGAATATAGCACCATAAGATTTAAATAAATATTCTCTTTTATTTCTACTTTCGTCTGGTCATTAATTAGAGAGTATGCTTTTTGTAAAGATTTTTTAGCTGATTCATAATTATAAGAACCTTCTTCATACATATATTTAGATAAATAATATAATATATCTATATTTTCATCTTTGGTCTTATTAGAGAAATCGAATAATTTAATTAAGTAGTTGTTAGCTAATACTAAATCAGACGTAATGGAATAATTATAACATATAGAAAAGAGATTTTTCCCATATTCATAGGAAGAACCAATATGTTCATAACAGTCATAAAAATCATCTATATATTTTATTAGTGTATCTGACTTATCAACATAGTAAGATGTAATATTATTTAATGTTAATAATAATTTGTCATAATAGTTATATTTTCGTGCTAAACTATAACAATGATAAACATTCTTTATAGAGACGGAATCTAAATCTAGTTTATTTGGGAGCTCATTATATAAACTATCAATGAACTTTTTTTGAGAAAGCGTTTGGGCATAATTCTTCTGAGATATTAGGCCTAAACTAATACATAATACACATAATATTATATTGCTTAATCTTTTCATTTATTATTAGTTATTACTCCTTGTACAAATGGCAGAGTAAAAATAAATCTAGCTCCCATTTTATAGCTTTCATCTAGCCATAATTTACCTCCCATAAGATTAACGATCTCATATGATATACTAAGCCCTAAACCTGTTCCTTTCCCTGTATTATCTTTATTTATATACCTTTCATACAATTTACTTTTTATTTCTTCTGACACTCCTTTTCCTGTATCTGTCACAGAGAAAAGTAATGTCTTTTCATCTTTTATATCTAGTTTTAATTCTATAAAACCCTGTTCAGTAAATTTTATAGAATTCGTTAAGATATTAACTATAACTTGATTTAATCTGTAACGGTCGGTTAATATGAATAATGAATCCCCTATCGCTTCGCTTTTTACGAATCTTATATCAACTTCAGGATTATATGATGTTATTATAGTCTTTATTATAGATTTACATATATCAACTAGATCATAATTCTTATATTTGATAGATAGTTCTGAAGAATTTTCTGCTATAAGATGCTGAAGCATATGCGCATTATTTCTAATAATATTTCTACATTCTATCATAGTGTCATCATCCAGTGTTTCATCTGACAGGAGTATATTGGAAAAGCCTATAATAGCATTTAATGGAGTACGTACCTCGTGACTCATATTAGATAAAATAGTTACTTTGTTTTTTATAGCTTTTATCGCAGCTTCTCGACTTTCATCTAATTCTTGAGTCTTCTTTTTAATTTCTTTAGTATTTTTTGTCATCACCAAAATAAAAATCACTACTATTATTAGTAATAGCAAAATAGATATTAAAAGAAATTTTAGTTTGTTTTTTTTATTTAGATTAATTTCTCTTTGAACTTCGTATGTTTGATATTTTGATGATAATTGTTCTAAACTAGAAATATACATTCGTTCTACAGCATTATTCCTTATAATGATTAGTGAGTCTAATATAGAAGCTGCTTCTTGAAAATCACCTAAGAAATATTTTATATTTCCTTTTTTTTCTAAGGCATTTAAATAATGTAATCTAGTAACTTCTGGGCGAGCTAAATATTCATTAAAAAATTGGAGAGCTTTATTATAATTCTTAATATCATAATTATATGTTCCTTGTGTATAAAGGAGTAGAGATTTGAGACTACAATGTGGATATTTTGATATCAGATTTTTAACTGATGTTATTAGTTTATCTGCTTTATTTGTTTTTCCTATTTTATAATAATATCTGGCGAAAGATAAATCTACATATCCTCGCTGTATCTCATTAATATTAGAAAGGTCTAAAGATTTATATTCTTTTATATATTTATCAGTGGTAGATGCATCTTCTGTTTCTAAAGACATAGATATTAGATGTATTAAGACTTGTAATTTCATCTCATCCGACATATTTTCTTTTTTAGCCAGATTCCACGATATTTCAGAATAATTTAAACATTCATCTCGCATCCCAACATTGGCATAAATACGACCTAAACCCATGTATGCATCTAATAGTCCTATATTATCTTTTCTAATACTAGCTAATAAGAATAACTCATTATTA
>JBAYDV010000040.1:0-17476 GCA_041668045.1 Bacteroidales bacterium
AGCTAAAAAATTAGTATAGAAGGCTACTTTTCTAGCACGAGAAGCTATTTCTTTTGGTCCATTATATACTGCATACATACTTGACATTACAGCCATAAGAGCAGTAGAGGTACAAATATTTGAAGTAGCTTTATCTCTTTTTATATGTTGCTCACGTGTCTGTAGAGCTAATCTATAAGCAGGTTGTCCTAATCTACTAATAGACTCTCCTATAATCCTGCCAGGGATATTTCTCTTATATTTATCAGTAGTAGTCATCCATCCAGCAGCAGGACCTCCAAAACCTAATGGAAGGCCAAATCTCTGAGCAGAACCAACTGCGATATCCGCACCCCAAGCTGCAGGCTCTTTATATATAGCTAAAGCTAAAATATCACAATATGCACCTACTAAAATACCATTTTCATGAGCTAAGGCAGTGAAATCAGAATAATCACGAATCTCTCCATTAGCAGCAGGATATTGCACTAAAGCTCCGAAACACATAGAATCAAAGCCATTTTTAATTATATCTTTATAGGAACCTTTAATGATTTTTATATCAAGACCTTTTGCTCTTGTTTCCATCACTGAAAAAACATGAGGAAAAATCTCATCATCTACGAAAAAGATATTTTTTCCAGCTTTCTTATCTTTACGACTTCTTAACTCAAACATCATTCTCATCGCTTCACCAGCAGCTGTAGCATCATCTAACATAGATGAATTTGACATTGGAAAGCCTGTAAGAGAAGATATCATAGTCTGAAAATTAATCAAAGCCTCTAGACGACCTTGAGATATTTCAGATTGATAAGGAGTGTAGGAAGTGTACCAGCTGGGATTTTCGAAAACATTTCTAGAGACAACAGCAGGAACATCTGTTCCATAATATCCTAGACCGATTAAAGACCTTAAGCTGTGATTTTTCTCAGCAGTCTTTTTAAGTTTACGCAGAAAATCATGTTCACTAATAGCATCATCTAATTTTAAAGGTTCTTTAAAAACGATGTTATCAGGAAATGTTTGTTTTATTAATTCATCATAGGAGTTTAATCCTATAACTTTCAACATATGTTCTAAATCTTTTTTTCTAGGTCCTATATGTCTGTCTTCAAAAATTAATGACATGATATTTTAATAGAGTTATGTTTATGATTTAAAGTTTGTGTTCACAAATATATATAATATATTTAATATTTCCATCGTTCCAAATCCATTCTTAGAAAGATAAATAGCATGACTGTAAAAGTAATAAAAGAGGATCCTCCATAACTAATAAATGGTAGAGGAATACCCACTACAGGCATAATTCCGATAGTCATTCCTATATTTACGACTACATGTGTAAAGAAATATGATGCTACGCAATAACCATAAACTCTATTAAGTCTATCTTGCTGTCTTTCAGACAAAATAACTAAACGAATAATAATGATTAAATACAATATTAAGACTAAAACACTTCCTACGAATCCCCATTCTTCCCCGATAGTACAGAAGATAAAATCTGTACTCTGTTCAGGAACGAATTTAAATTTAGTTTGCGTTCCTTGCAGAAAACCCTTACCTGTAAAACCTCCTGATCCTATGGCTATCATAGACTGGTTAACGTTATAACCAGTACCTTGTAAATCTTTTTCTATTCCCAACAAATTTTCGATTCTATCTCTATGATGCTCTTTAAGTACATTATTAAAAATAAATTCTACCGAGAAAATTAAAGCTAAAGAGGCAAATAAGATTATAGCTAGATGCAAACGTTCTTTTAGCCTGTTTTTTAATGCAATGAAAATCTCACGTAAGCCTATTATTGATATGATAATAGCGGCAATATATTTAATATCAAAAGGAATAATTTTAGTGATAGCAGGAATTTCTAACACTTTAGGAAGGAAAATTAAACCTGCAGAAAGTGCTGTAGAAAATAATATATTAAAAAATGTATTTTTCTCGTTTAAGGATTTTAATATCCAGATTATATTAAATGCTAATAAAATAGATACTAATGCAGAATATTTCAGAGTAATAATAAACAATAGAGCTAGAAAGAAGAAAAACACGATAACCAATCCCGACATACCTTCACGATAAAAGACGAAGATTAGACTACAATATACTAGTATCGTCCCCATATCAGGTTCTAAGGCAATGAGTGCTATTGGCAGTAATACTACGGTAAATGCTTGTAGAAAATCTGTTCGGCGTGTTAGTTTAAATTCTGGCCGACTCATTACTACTGCCAATATAAGTGCAGTAGTAATTTTAGATATTTCAGAAGGTTGAAAGCTAACTGGCCCCAGGATAAACCAGGATTTAGAACCATTTATCTCTTTTCCTAATATCAGTACTACAGCCAACAGGCCCAGTACACCCACGTAGAGCCAAAAGGATAGCCCTATATAAAACTTAGGATTAATCGAAACCACCAGTGCGCTAGCTATTAGAAAACCAATGCCTATCCATAGAAGTTGAGCGCCACTCTTCTGTCCAATATCTAAAATGTTGGTGGAGTTAATATTATAACATGAAGCAGTAATATTTAGCCATCCAAAAAATACTAGTAGAACATAACATATAATTATGTACCAATCCAGATGTTTATATACTAAGCTATTACGTGACATTTTATACTATTTTTATTTATGTTTTCTTACTTGTTTAGATCCTGCTGCTGGAACTTTATTTAATAAGTCAGCATTGAGGATCTTATCTTCTAGCCATTTGCGGTTAGGGGATATCTTTCCTTTTAAATATTTTTCTACCATAAAAGATGCTACAGGAACGGCCCATGTAGAACCAAAACCAGCATTTTCTATGTAAACGGCGATAGCGATTTTAGGGTTTTCGCGAGGCGCGAAGCATATAAAAACGCTATGGTCGTCTCCGTGTGGATTTTGTGCTGTTCCTGTTTTACCACAAACATCTATACTATCTAGTTTGGCCCAACTAGCAGTACCTCTCTCGCCTCGTGCATTGCCATTAACCGCCTCGTGCATTCCCTCTATAACTGTCTCGAAATGTTTTTTATCTATTGGTATATTATGAGCTGTCCTATATTTATCATTCTCAGGATCTATTGATGAGCTTTTCAGAATGTGAGGAGTGTAATAATACCCACGATTAGCCATGATAGCTGCTAAATTCGCTAGTTGAAGTGGGGTAGCACCTATTTCTCCCTGGCCAATGGATAGTGAAATGATGGTTAAAGCATTCCAACTATGTTTTCCATATACCTTATTATAATATTTAGAAGTAGGGATATTTCCAGCCTGTTCTGAGGATATATCTATTCCAAGTTTTGAGCCGAAACCGAATGTTTTGACAAGTGAGTACCAATGATTATATGCTTCTTCTTCGTTGGCATATTTTGGATCTTCGAGTATCTTTCTAAACACTTGACAAAAGTATGAGTTGCAGGACATCATAATTCCAGTTTTAAAATCTATCGGACTACGATGACTGTGACATCCTACATGTATGCCAGGGGCTGAATAACCTGAGTGACAAGAGAACAGAGTGTTTGGAGAAACGACATCATCCTGAAGACCGATTAGTCCATTCACTAATTTAAATGTGGATCCTGGAGGTTGAGGAGACATTATCGCTCTATTATACATTGGCTTATATGGGTCATTTACTATTTCAGAATAATGTTTTCCTATATCTGCTAGTATTGATACATCTATTCCAGGAGAAGAGATCATACTTAGTATTTCTCCTGTTGATGGTTCTATGGCTACCACTGATCCTACTTTGTTTTTCATTAGTCTTTCTCCATAGTTTTGTAATTGTGCATCTATGGTCGAGACTACTTCTTTTCCAGGGACTGAGGATTTATCGTATGTACCGTTTTTATATGGGGCTTGAATCTTGTTTCTCGAATCTCTTAGGAATATATTATATCCTTTTTCTCCTTTTAAAGTGTTTTCACATTCTTTTTCCAGACCTGTCATACCTGCATAGTCTCCAGGTTTATATGATGGGTGTTTTTTTAAAAATGAAGGGCTAACTTCTGATACATATCCTAATAGGTTAGCACCTGCATTAAATGGATAACTGCGTGCTGTTCGTGCTATAGATGAAAAACCAGGAAATTTATCTCTTTGTTCTATGAAACGGCTATATTGAATTTTATTTATTTCATGCTTGAATACCAAGGTTTGATAGCCAATTCTTGTTCTATATTTATGGTAGTAATTAAGTTTTTCTAACATTTCTGTTTTTTCCATGTCTAGAATTTCACAGAGTGCTAGTGTATCGAATGGCTTAAGGTCATAAGGAGTGACTAATATATTATAAGTCATTTTATTTCCAGCCAGGATTTGGTTGTTTCTATCAAGAATTAGACCTCTTACAGGATAGCGGGTAATGTATTTAAGAGCATTGTTTTGAGCATTAATTTTGTAGCTTTTGTCTATGATTTGTATATTAAAAAGCTGTATAATTAATAACATGAAAACTATGCAAACACCTATTATTATGTATTTTTTTCTCTTGTTATCGTAGTCTGTCATTTATATTTTCTCTATTGTAGAGTATTATTTCTAAAATTAAACATAATATAATGTTTAGGACTAGACTGCATATTATTTTAATTAATGTGAATGATATTGGAGAAAATGACATCATGTCGAGTCCTATGTAAACAGTCAAATATACGAAATATAAAATAGTCAAGTATGACATATATCGATAGATTCCCATTTTAAAATTAGGTAACTCGTTTCTGCCTATGTCTTTTTGATTTACGGAAATATTCAATAATGGCTGTCTCAATAGGCCAACGAATGTTAAAGATGCCGCATTTAATCCTAATATACCATTACTTAGTATATCCGTTACCAGACCAAGACAGAAAGCTATTATTAGAGAATTTATTGTTCTTATTTTGAATGGAAGTTTTAGTATAATGAATGGTAGGAGTGCAGGGTATAGGTATAATCCAAGATTTAAATAATTATTACTAAGTATTTGAATTATAACTATTACGACTATGGTGATAATATAATGATTGTTATTTTTCATTATTATCCTCCTTTTCTTTCATTAGAGATAAGATTTCTTCTTTATCTCTACACTCTGTTACATAAACGAATTTTAATGACGAGTAGTTTTCAAATAATTTTATTTTCAGGTTATATTGAGTTCCATCTTTTACTTCTGAACTTTCTATTGTCCCTAAAGGGATATTGGCAGGATAAATAGTGGAATATCCACTTGATACGATAGTGTCTCCGACTGAGAATTCCGTATGAATTGGAATCTCAGACATGATGGCGTATTTGGTATTGGTACCAGTCCATACTAAAGGTCCAAATGTGTTGGTCTTTTTTATTATGGCACTGACCGATTCATCTATATCCAGGAAAGAGTAAATAAGAGAAAAATGTTTACTGACTTGTCGGACTATACCGATAATTCCTCTATCGGTGATTACTCCCATGTCTTCTTTTATACCATCTAAACTACCTTTATTAATTATTATCCTATTATGTGATCTATTACAAGTGTTTTGTATTATTTCAGCGGATATGTATTTAAAAAAAGGTTTTTCATTGCCATTGATTTGCTTATTAATAGTATTGCTGCTAGTATCGCTATAAGCATTACTCGCAGCATTATTACTAGTATTGCTAACAGCATTAACATTGCCACGTATTATCTTACTTTGGCTAATGTTCTGCTGGTAGTCAGATAAAAAACTTCTTAGTCTCGCATTTTCATCTGCGAGTTGTTGGTTGGTTTTCGATAAACTAAAATATGATTTTAATTTATATTGATTTTTCCATGTAAGATTTTGCACTAATCTAATCTCTTGCATAATCTTATATTTTTGAATGATGCTATTTTTTGATATTAGAAAAATAGCTAGACCTTCCAAAATAATAAAAATGATTAAATGGAATATAAAATTTATGAAATTAGATCGTTTATGCATATTATCTCATAAGGAAAGGATATTTTGATGAATTTCTTAATGCTATGCTTGTACCTCTGGCTACAGCGCGAAGTGGATCTTCTGAGACATGAAAAGGAATATTGATTTTGTCAAATAACCTTTTGTCTAATCCTCTTAGAAGGGCACCACCACCTGTTAAGAATATTCCTCTTTCTACTATATCTTGATAAAGTTCTGGAGGAGTTTGTTCTAAGACAGTTAGTACAGCAGATTCAATCTTAGCTAAAGATTTATCAAGGCAGTGAGCGATTTCCTGACTAGTAACAGAAACTTCTACAGGATGAGCGGTCATCAGGTTTGGACCTCTTACTATAAATGGTTCTGGTGTGTCTTCAAGATCAGGAATGGCTGCTCCAATTTTTATCTTTATAGCCTCAGACGTAGATTCTCCAACTTTGATGTTGTGTTGTTGACGAAGATATTGTTGTATGTCAGTTATGAATCCATCACCTGCTACACGAATACTTTCGCTTACTACGATTCCGCCTAAAGAGATTACAGCTATCTCAGTGGTTCCACCTCCGATATCTATAACCATATTTCCTGTAGGGGCTTCTACGTCAAGACCTATACCCATGGCAGCTGCCATAGGTTCAAATATCATATATACATCTCTTCCTCCAGCATGTTCTGATGAGTCACGTACAGCACGTATTTCTACTTCTGTACTTCCAGATGGAATACTCACGACCATTCGCATATTTGGAGTGAAAAATCTTTTTTTAAAATTAATCATCTTAACGAAACCTCTTAACATTTGCTCTGCAGCGTTAAAGTCGGCGATTACTCCGTCTCTAAGTGGTCGTACAGTTTTAATGTTAGGATTCGTTTTTCCTGCCATTAATTTAGCTTTTTGTCCAAAAGCGATAGGTTTACCTGTTACTTTATTTATAGCTACGATAGAAGGTTCATCAACGACTATTTTGCCATCAACTAAGATGACTACATTCGCTGTACCCAGGTCTATAGCTAGTTCTTGTGTAAGAAAAGAAAATGCCATTGTTTTTAGTGTTTAAAATGTCTCTTTCCAGAAATTACCATTGCCATATCATGTGCATCACAGTAGTCAACACTTTCTTGGTCTCTTATTGATCCCCCTGGATGAATAACAGAAGTTATACCTGCTTTATCAGCTATTTCGACGCAGTCTGGAAATGGGAAGAATGCATCAGATGACATAACTGCTCCTTTTAGAGAATGTTTAAAGCTGCCAGCTTTTTCTACTGCTTGCTTAAGTGCATCTACTCTCGAAGTTTGACCAATTCCACTAGCTATAAGCATTTTATCTTTGGCTAAAACTATAGCATTAGATTTTGAATGTTTAACTAATATATTGGCGAAAATTAAATCTTCGATTTGTTTATCACTTGGAGCCAATTTAGTTACAGTTTTAAGGTCACTTGGTTTTTCTACTAAAGTGTCTCTGTCTTGAACTAATACTCCAGAAAGTAAAGAACGATATTTAACATCAGGAATTTCAGTTCCTTCATTAATCATTATTCTTCTATTCTTTTTACTCTTCAATACTTCAAGGGCATCATCATCATAGCTTGGAGCTATTATAACTTCGAAAAATATTTTATTTATTTCTTGTGCTGTAGCTAAATCAACTTTTCTGTTAGTTACGATTATTCCTCCGAAAGCAGAAACAGGATCACCAGCTAGTGCATCTTTCCATGCATCAAGTAGAGTGTCTCTTACAGCGCATCCACAAGCGTTGGTGTGTTTGATAATAGCCACTGTAGTTTCTTGGAAATCGGAAATAAGCTCAAGTGCAGATTCTATATCAAGCATATTGTTGTATGAAATCTCTTTTCCATGGATTTGCTTTGGAAGAGCTTTTTCATTGCCATAAAATAATGCATTCTGATGAGGATTCTCGCCATAACGCAGGTGATTAGCCTCAGTGATGCTTTTGTCAAATATATTGAATTTAGTTTCTCTATTGAAATAATCAAAAATCATAGTATCATAATGAGAACTTGTCAAGAAAGCTTGAGAGGCGAAAGATAATCTATCTTCCATAGAACTTTGACAGTTTTTCTCTTTAAGCATACTAATTAGCTGTGGATAAGCTTCTTTACATGGAACTATTACTACATCATTACAATTTTTAGCTGCAGCTCTTATTAAAGCTATACCTCCGATATCTATTTTCTCGATAATCTCAGCTTTAGAGGCTCCAGCTGCTACAGTTTCTTCGAAAGGATATAAATCTACAACGACTAAATCGATAGGAGGGATATTGTATTCTTCGCTTTCTTTTACATGGTCTTCTATTTCTCTGTTATAAAGAATACCACCAAAAATTACAGGATGAAGTGTTTTTACTCTTCCACCGAAAATAGATGGATATCCAGTTAATTTTTCTACAGCTGTTACAGGAATGTCTAGTTTTTTAAGAAATTCATATGTACCACCGGTAGATAAAATTTCAACTCCTTCCTTAATTAGTTCTCTAGCGATTTCTTCAATTCCGTCTTTATGAAATACCGAAATTAGTGCTCTTTTGATTTTTTTTAAATCTAAATCCTTAGTCATTGTATGTTTGATATATTTAGTTTTATTTTGAAGTTGTAAAAATAATAAAAATTAATGATAAAATAATTACATTTGTATAAAAGTTATTACTTCTTATTTAAAGATCATGGAACGAAAAAAATATGTTATTTTAACTGCAGGTGGTGTAGGATCTAGAATGCAAGCTTCAATTCCCAAACAAATGCTTGAAATAGAAGGAAAACCTATTTTACGACATACTATTGAGTCCTTTTTAAATTTACCTTTTGATATAGGATTTATCATAGTTATAAATCCCACAATCCGCGATTTTTGGAAAAAATATTGTTTTGAAAATGATTTTATGAAATTTCCACATGTATTAGCGAATGGAGGTATCTCTCGTTTTCACTCTGTAAAAAAAGCATTGGAATACGTACCTAAAAATTCAATAGTGGCAGTACATGATGCAGTTCGTCCTTTTGTTTCTAAAAAAATGTTAATGGAAATGTTCAAAGCAGCTGAAGATTACGAAGCTGTTATTCCACAAATTCCATCAATTGATTCTATGAGATTTATAGATAGAAAGCCTGAAGTAGTTATAGAGAAAGAAGGGCCTTATGACTGGAAAAGTTATGATGGAAAAGGCGATAAGGATATTATTGACCCTGGCTATAAGGTAGATAACATGGAGACACATATAGTTGATAGAAGTCATTTTATTAGAATACAAACGCCTCAGATTTTCCACTCAGAAATTTTACTTGATGCATACAAACAGCCATATTCTCTAGAATTTACAGATGATGCGTCTGTAGTAGAAAAAAAAGGTTACAAATTAACATTTATTAAAGGTAATCCTCTAAATATAAAAATCACTACTCCAGAAGATTTAAAATTAAGTAAAATTCTATTTGACCATTACCAAGATATATAAACAAGAAACATCCCATAGGTCTAGAAATCTAGAGGGATGGAATGTCTGAAATTTTATTAAATGATAAACATGTAAAATGAAAAAAACTATTAGAACTTAAAGTTTAATTTCTTTAACTTCTTTATCTGGAACTTCTTTTACCCAAACTTGTCTTTCTATAGCTTGGTCAAGAGAAATAAATGTCTCAGTTTGTTCTACATAAGGAATATTCTGTATAGTATTTATAAGAATTTCCATTAGATTATCGTGACTAGTACAGTATACCTTAATCAATAAACTATGTTTTCCTGTTACGAAATGACATTCGACTATTTCAGGAATCTGTTTAAGACGACTAATTACTTCAGCGTATTTGTTAGCTTGAGATAATACAAGTCCTACAAATGCACAAACATTTAATCCAAGGGCGCGAGGTTTTACTAGTAATCTAGATCCAGTAATAATACCTAGGTTTTCCATTTTCTTCACTCTTTGATGAATGGCTGCACCTGACACTCCGCATTCTCTAGCTATTTCTAGAAAAGGCATTCTAGCATTTTTGACAAGAAAGGCTAATATTTTCTGATCAATCTGGTCGATTTGATATTTTGGCATCGTTAATAGTTATATGTTGTTAAAGAGCAAAGATAATAAAAATTATTATTTTTTACTCTTTTTCTTTCTTTTTGTAACTGATTCCTTTGGTTGAGAGATAATCTCTAAGCATTCATCAAGAGTTAAGTCTTCAGCTACTTTACCTTTTGGTATTTTATAATTCTTTTTAGCCTGTTTAATATATGGACCATAACGACCATTCAAAATCTCTATACCTTCCTCAGGAAATTCTTTGATATGTTTTTTTATTTCTTTTTCTCTATAATCTAAAATTAATTGAATAGCGGTAGGCAGGTCAATGGTAAATGGATCATTATCTTTACCGATAGAAACAAATTTATTATTATGTCTAACATAAGGACCAAAACGACCATTATTAACTATTACATCTTTATCTTCGAATTGACCTAAATTTCTTGGAAGTTTAAATAATTCTAAAGCATCATCAAGAGTTATAGTCTCAATTAAAACTCCTTTAGGAAGACTTGCGAACTGTTTCTCTTTATCATCAGGAAGTCCAAGTTGAACTAAAGGTCCAAACTTACCAATACGAGCTAAAACCTGTTTGCCAGTTTTAGGGTCAACACCTAATACCCTAGAAGTATCGACATGATTAGTATCTTCTAATGCGCCTTCTATTTTCTTATGAAAAGGAGTATAAAAATCGCTTATAGAGCTATTCCAAACAAGTTTTCCTGCTGCTATCTTATCAAAACTCTCCTCCACATTAGCTGTGAAATTATAATCAACTATATAATCAAAATGATCAGAAAGATAATCACTTACTGCCATCCCGATATCTTCAGGACAAAGTTTTCCTTTCTCCGAACCAACAGTTTCTCTCTTAGTCTTTTCTTCGATAGAAGGATTCGCTATGCCATTATCAAAAGAAAGTTTTAAAATACTAACATCTCTAGGCTCGCCCATTTTACTCGCTTTCGTTACATATTCTCTCTTTATGATAGTAGAAATAGTAGGCGCGTAAGTAGAAGGACGTCCAATACCGAGTTCTTCCATTTTTTTCACTAAAGAAGCCTCAGTATATCTAGCAGGATGTAAAGTGTATTTTTCAGTAGCAGAAATCTCGCTGCCAATCATTTTCTGCTTATCTGAAAGTATTGGAAGAAGAGTAGTCTCATCATCCTCATTATTATCATCATCATTAGATTCTATATACACTTTAAGAAAACCATCAAAAATTATTTGTTCAGCTTGTGCATGAAATTTCTCAGAAAAAGAAGAACCTCCAATAGTAATTTTAGTCTTTTCTACTTTAGCTTCAGCCATCTGTGAAGCGATAGTTCTCTTTCTGATAAGATCATATAATCTTTTTTCAGCACCATTGCCTTCTATTTCTTCGACATTGACGAAAGTCGGTCTAATAGCCTCATGAGCTTCTTGAGCCCCTTTAGAATGAGTTTGATACTGTCTGGTTTTCGAATATTCAGGACCAAACGTATTAGTAATATATTCCTTAGTCGTACCCAGAGCCAATTTAGATAAATTAGTAGAGTCAGTACGCATATAAGTAATTCGTCCCTCTTCATAAAGCTTCTGGGCAATGCTCATCGTTTGGCTAACGGAGAAGCCACATTTACGTGCTGCCTCTTGTTGCAGAGATGAAGTGGTAAAAGGAGGAGCAGGATATTTAGTCGCTTCTTTAGTATCTATACCGGCAATGTTAAAAATGGAATTTTGACATTTCTCTAAAAAATTCTGAGCCTCTTCCTTAGTATTAAATTTTTTATCAAGAGAACTCTTAACTTTAGTTTTCGTCCCTTCAGGAATGAAATATCCATCAACTTTATAATAAGGTTTAGACTTAAACTTTAATATATCACGTTCTTTATCAACTATTAATTTTAATGCAGCTGATTGGACACGACCAGCAGACAATTTTGGTTTAATCTTTCTCCATAACACAGGTGAAAGTTCAAAACCTACTAATCTATCAAGTACACGTCTTGCTTGTTGAGCGTTAACTAAATTAATATCGATATCTCTTGGATTCTTAATGGCATTAAGAATCGCATCTTTAGTAATCTCATGAAAAACTATTCGTCTTGTTTTAGCAGGATCAAGTTTAAGCGTGTCGAAAAGATGCCAAGCTATAGCCTCTCCCTCACGGTCTTCATCGGAAGCAAGCCATACAATAGATGCCTCCTTAGCTAAAGATTTTAATTCCGTAACTATTTTCTTCTTATCTGGAGATACGACATATTTAGGTTTAAAGCCATTTTCGATGTCTATCCCTAGATTCTTCTTCGCTAGATCTCGTATGTGCCCAAAGCTAGATTTTACGATATAATCGTTTCCTAAAAATTTACCTATTGTCTTAGCCTTTGCAGGTGACTCTACGATTACTAAATTCTCTCCCATAATTTTTTCTCTCTGATATTATTGTTACTTTCGCCGTGCAAAGTAAAACATAAAGTAATTAAAAAACCAAATTTTTTCATTATTTTTGTATATTATACTTATTATATAATGAAAGTTAGATCCAAAAAAATACTAAAATGGTGCTTTTGGTTGATCATATTTGGTCCCATAGCAATGCTGCTTATAATGCTTTTTCTAGTAGGCGTTTTCGCAGAGATACCTTCTTTTAAAGAATTAGAAGACCCTCAGAAAAATTTAGCCACAGAGTTAATTTCTGAAGATGGGGAGTTAATAAATACATTCCATGTTGAAAATAGATCATATGTATCATTTGATGAACTTCCATCCAATTTAATATATGCAGCTATAGCCACTGAAGACGTAAGATTTTATAATCACTCAGGAATAGACTATAGAGGTCTGATGAGAGTCGCCTTTAAATCGGTTCTTATGGGCAATATGAGTGCTGGTGGTGGTAGTACTATTACACAACAGTTGGCCAAGACCCTGTTCCCTAGAGATGAGGCCACAAGTAATTTCCCCGGCTCACATGCAGTCATGCTGGTTATAAATAAATTAAAAGAATGGATTACTGCAGTTAAACTAGAAAGAAACTACACTAAAAATGAAATTTTAGGAATGTATCTTAATGCCATTTTTTATGGTGGAAACTCATATGGTATACGGGCAGCCTCAAATACATTCTTCGATAAAGAACCATGGGAGCTGAAAACAGAAGAAAGTGCTACATTAGTAGGTATGGTAAACAAACCTACTAGATATAATCCAGTTATTAATTATGAAAAATCATTAGGACGAAGAAATCATGTCATACGCCAAATGTCTAAATATGGTTTTATATCGAAAAATGAAAGTGATTCACTACAACAGTTACCAATAGTTCTTCATTATCAAAGACAAGACAATAATTCAGGTCTAGCTCCATATTTTCGTGATATGTTAAGACGAGTAATGAGAGCACACAAACCTAAAAAATCGTCATACTATTTCCAGGAAGATTATAAAGAAGCCATGAGATTATGGAATGAAAATCCTCTCTTCGGTTGGTTAGATAAAAATAAAAAGCCAGATGGCACTACATATAATCTAGACAGAGATGGTTTAAGAATATATACTACTATAAATTCCCGCATGCAAAAATATGCAGAAGAAGCAGTAGCAGCTCATCTTGGAGGAAATCTTCAGAAAGCTTTCTTCAGGGATATGAAATATAAAAGCAACAAACCTTTTTCTAACAGTGTTTCTCCTAATGTAGTTGAAAATCTAATGAATCAAGCTAGAAGATGGAGTGCTAGATATATCAATTTAAAAAAAGAAGGAAAGAATGAAGAAGAGATAGCTAAAAGTTTCGCTACTAAATATAAAATGCGTGTATTCTCATGGAATAAAAAAGGATATGTAGATACTATAATGACTCCTAATGACTCTATAAAATATTATAAGAGCTTTTTACGTGCTGCATTTATAGCAGTAGAACCATCTACAGGATATGTAAGAGCCTATGTTGGAGGACCAAATTATAGATACTTTAAATATGATAATGCTCGTTTAGGTAAACGTCAGATAGGTTCTACTATCAAACCTTTCCTATACACATTAGCCATGCAGGAAGGAATGACTCCTTGTGACAAAGTTCTGAATGTGCCTCAGACATTTATAGTAGGAAATGACACATGGACACCTCATAGTACTGACAGAAAAGAATATATAGGTCAGACAGTAACTTTAAAATGGGGATTACAGAAAAGTAGTAACAATATATCTGCATATCTAATGAAACAATTCGGGCCACGTGCACTAATAGATGTAGCCCGTAAGATGGGAATTTCTACATACCTCCCTGAAGTACCTTCATTATGTGTTGGACCTGCAGATGTAAGTTTATGGCAGATGGTTAATGCTTTTAATACTTTTCCTAGTAGAGGCTTACATGTAGAACCTTTAATAGTGACAAGGATAGAAGATAAGTCAGGCAATGTTTTAGGGCAATTCACATCCCAGAAACGAGAGGCTATCAGTGAGCGTACTGCATACCTTATGGCCAACTTAATGCAAGGAGTAGTAAATGGAGGAACAGCATATCGATTAAGATGGAAATACCAATTCCCAGGAGAGATAGCAGGTAAAACAGGAACTACCAATGATCAGGCCGATGGTTGGTTTATTGGTTACACTCCTAAAATCACAGCAGGTGTTTGGGTAGGAGCAGAAAATCGTGAAATCCATTTCGAAAGTTTAGGTTTAGGAAGTGGAAGTAATATGGCTCTTCCTATTTGGGCTGAATTCTACAAAAGAGTTTTAGCTGATAAAACTTTAAACTTTCCTCAAGATGATAAATTCGTAGCCCCAGCAGGTTTTGTCTTAAACTTGGACTGCGACGGACAAGAAAATTCGAATACACAAGTAATCGATTCTACTACAGTACAAAAAAATATAGACAAAGAAAAACGTATAAAAGAGCAAGAAAAATTCTTTTAAAAAAATGAAAACAATAGCTGTTGTTTACGGAGGATATTCCTCCGAATTCGAAGTATCTAAAATGAGCGGTAGATATGTAGCTGACTCTATAGATAAAAATTTATATAAAGTATATGAAGTTCTTCTAACCAAAGAAAGCTGGACGGTATTAAATTACGATGCACCTATTAACAGGGATGATTTCTCATTCACACTTGAAGGCCAGAAAATCAAGTTTGATAAGATTTATATAATGATACACGGTGACCCGGGAGAAAATGGATTACTACAAGCATACTTCGAGATGCTGGAAATACCATACGTTGGATGTTCATCATTATCATCATCATTAATCTTTGATAAATATGCATCTAAATCTTATCTACGTGAGACGATAATAAAACTACCGCGAGACTATTTTATAAGGAAAGATGCAGGATATGAAGTACAAGGTATTGTGAAAAAATTAGGTCTTCCAATCTTTGTAAAACCAAATGATGGAGGTAGTAGTTTCGGTATAACGAAAGTACACAAGATAGAAGAGCTAGAACCAGCTATTGAGAAAGCATTTGCCGAAGGCAAAACAGTCTTATGTGAAGAAGCTATAGCGGGACGGGAGTTAACCTGTGCGGTTTATAAGGACAACGAAGGGATTCACTCATTGCCCATTATAGAAATAGTAACAGAAAACGAATACTTCGACTACGAAGCTAAATATCTTGGCAAAAGTCAGGAGATTTGCCCTGCTCCAATCACGGATGCGCAGCGAGAGAAAATTCAATATTTAAGTAAAGTTATTTACCGTCATTTCGGATGTGGAGGATGTATAAGAGTTGATTATATATTAAGTGGTGAATCAGCTTATTTCCTAGAAGTAAATCCTATACCAGGGATGACAGAAGAGAGCCTGGTACCAAAAATGATAAAGGCAGCAGGCATGACTACCACTGAATTTCTTACGAAAATGATCGAGGCTGATTAAAATGAGCTAATTTAAATAGCGCGAGCTATAATATTATGACGTATAAAGAATTTGTCACTAAGTCTATAAATAGTCTCTCAGGAATATATTCCCTAAGAGAAGCGGCATCTATATCTAAACGCGTCCTATTTCATTTCATGAAAATCGATGAATATCAGTACATTATAGAATCAGATACTACGATTAAGAAACCTATTCTGAAGATGATGCAGTCTGCTATGGACCAGCTAATTTCTGATAGGCCAATACAATATGTTCTAGGTTATGAAGAATTCGCAGGTTACCGTTTTAAAGTAAATGAATCAGTATTAATACCTAGACCGGAGACCGAAGAGTTATGTCGTCTTATTATAAGGCAATGGCAGAGTAAATCTTATCAGAACCTCAGGATTCTCGATGCGTGTACTGGATCTGGCTGCATCGCATATACATTAGCCGCCGCATTTTCTAATGCTGTCGTTCGTGGAGTTGACCTATCGGAGCCAGCTCTAGAAGTAGCAAGAAGTCAAAAAATATTTGTAGGAAAAGAGCATAAGATTCCACTAGAAAATCTTCCAGATTTTTCTCAAGTAGATGTATTAAAAGACCCTGCAGATGAATATGGACAGCTAGATATATTAGTTAGTAATCCACCGTATGTTAGAGAACAGGAAAAATTATATATGGATCCTAATGTATTAGATTTTGAGCCAGGGATGGCTTTATTCGTCCCGGACAATGATCCACTAAGATTCTATCGTGCGCTTTCTAGATGGGCATCACGTCTATTAAAAATAGGAGGAATGGCTTATTTCGAAATTAATGAAGCCTTATGTGACGAAACCATGGAACTCTTTAAATCCTATGGCTTTTCAGATGTAACATGCATAGAAGACATACATTCAAAACCACGTATAATATATTTTACGAAATGGTTCTAAAATAGCTTTTGAGATATGATTATAATAAAGACAATAAAAATGAATACAGTATCTAAATAAGAGATACTGCTAATTAAATTATTAAAAGAAAATTTGATAATTAATCAATGAATTTTTTTTAATATAAATCTTCTTCCTCTAATGTACCTGCATTATTTGAAGTAGGTGTAGGGGATGCTGCAAAACCTTTTTCTACTGATAATAATGTTACTCTTATAGTAGGAGTTTCGTAATCTTGTGTATTGTTTTTCATAATAAATTCGTTTATTGACTAAATATATGCAACTTTTTTTACAAAAAAAAATATATTGATACTTTTATTTAAAGTATTTTTCTATAAATTTAATTAATCTATAAATAATATATCTAAATGAATAATAAGATGTTACGCTGTCCATGGAATTACCATGATGAAGAAATTTATATAAAATATCATGATGAAGAATGGGGAAGACCCACATACGATGATAGATCATTATTTGAGATATTAATACTAGAAGGAGCTCAAGCTGGACTCTCCTGGATAACTATTTTGAAAAGAAGAGAAGCTTATAGACGAGCCTTTGATAATTTCGATGTGGAAAAAGTAGCAGCTTATACAGAAGAAGACAAAAAACGATTATTGGCAGATTCTGGCATTATAAGAAATCGTTTGAAAATTAATTCTGCTATCAGAAATGCTAAAATATTTATTAACATTCAAAAAGAATTTGGGTCATTCAGTCAATATATTTGGGCATTCGTCG
>JBAYDV010000041.1:0-17195 GCA_041668045.1 Bacteroidales bacterium
AAATAATAATAGCGTTTTTATTAATAAAAAACGCTAGATATTATCGTGTTATTCAGAAAACCTGTACTTCATCGGATGCTTACTTTTTTTGTAAAAATTCTAATTAAACAGAAGTAATCATGGTCTACAAAATTATGTAATACGCTGTAAAACTGATATTTACAGCTATATCCAAAAGATACTATTTCTTCGGTGAGTTTGTACAGCACATTCTAGAAATTCATGTCTGAGCGAGAATATTAAGATAATTAATTAGCTGATAATATGGTTTATTATACATTACAAGATTCTAGGATTTCCATATAAGTTTATATATTTCCATCTAATTTTAATTTTTTTTATTAATTTTGTGGCTTATCAAAAAAATACACAATAAAACATATTATCATGGCAAAACCTACATTACTTGTACTAGCTGCTGGAATGGGGTCACGTTACGGTTCATTGAAACAGATGGATGGTGTCGGACCTAGTAAAGAAGCTATTATTGATTATTCTATTTACGACGCTATACGTGCTGGATTCGGAAAAGTTGTATTCGTTATCAGACATTCTTTTGATAAAGCTTTTCGTGAAGTTTTTACTCCTGAAAAATTTGGAGGTAAAGTTGAAGTAGAATTTGTATATCAAGAACTAGAAAATTTACCTGAGGGTTATACAGTTCCTGAAGGAAGAGAGAAACCTTGGGGTACTAATCACGCTGTAATGATGGCTGCTAAAGCTATTGATACTCCTTTCGCTGTTATCAATTCAGATGACTTTTATGGAAGAGATGCCTATAAAGTAATGGCAGATTACCTTAACACCATTAATGGCCAAACAGGTAAATATTGCATGGTTGGATATAATTTAAGAAATACTCTTTCAGAAAATGGTTCTGTATCTCGCGGAGAATGCAGTGTAGATTCTGAAGGTAACCTTATGACTATAGTTGAAAGAACAGCTATCGAAAGAGCTGCTGACGGTAAAGTATTTTATAAAGATGAAACTGGCAACCATGAAATAGATGAAGACACTCCTGTTTCTATGAATCTTTTCGGATTTACTCCTGATTTCTTCGAGGAATCAGAAAAACTATTTAAAGTATTTTTAGATGATCCTAAAACTAAAGCTAATCCAAAAGCTGAATTCTTTATTCCTTTATGTGTAAATAACCTTATAGCTCAAAAGAAAGTTTCTCTTAAAGTTCTTTCAAGCGACGCTAAATGGTTTGGGGTTACATATAAAGAAGATCGTCCTAGTACTGTTAAAAAGATTCAAGAGCTTGTAGATGCTGGAGAATATCCATCAAATCTTTGGGCTAAATAATCTCAATAAAAATATTTAGAGACTATTTTATAAAATACCACGTTAAATGCAAAAGTTTAACGTGGTTTTATTTTATATATACAAAAGTATGGTAAAATCGTCTTGGTTTTATTTCTATTATGGTCTGATAAAAATCATATTTGTATATAAGATTCTTATTTACTGAAAGTAAAAGCTGGGTAAGCTTATATTTGAAAAAAAATTAATTAAATTTGTGGATTATCTTCTTAAAGATTGAATACTATTTATGAAAACATATTTCTACAATAAAACAGTACTGATTACTGGTGCGACTTCTGGAATCGGTGAATCCATCGCATATAATTTAGCTAATAAAGGTGCTTCTTTAATTCTTACTGGTAGAAATGAAGATAAATTAAAAAAAGTAAAATGTAAATGTGAAAACATTTACGAAAAATCTAAACATAAGAATAGCGATAACGAAGAAAAAATTATAGAAAGAATTAGAACATATAAATGTGATATGTCGAACTTAGATTCTATTAATTCTTTTGTAAAGTTCATTAAGAAAGGAGATTTTCCAGATATATTTATTTTAAATGCTGGTATTTCTCAAAGATCTTTATCTCTTGACACGGACATAGATGTAGATCGTAAATTAATGGATGTTAATTATTTTTCTGGTGTTTATTTTATTAAATGCTTTAAAGAAGAACTAAAAAAAGCTAAACTCACACAAATAGCTGTCACTACCTCTATATCAGGGCTCTTCGGTTTCCCTCTAAGATCTGCATACTGTGCATCTAAACATGCTTTACATGGTTTTTATGAAAGTCTGGACCTTGAGAATGATAATATTAAAGTAACATTTCTCGTTCCTGGTAGAATTAACACTCCTATCTCTATGAGTGCTATTTTAAACGATGGTACAAAATATAACAAGATGGATTCAGGACAGGCCCATGGAATGAATGTCGATAAATGTGCTAGCATAGCAGTAAGGGCTATTCGTAAAAGGAAACATATAAAATTAATAGGAAATATAGAATTAATCATGGCGTATTTTCATAAGTATTGCCCATGGTTGTTTTGGATACTCGCTAAAAAAGTATCGGCTAAATAAAAAAATTATGAAAGACAAAGTAATAAGCGGCCTGCAACAAGTAGGTATAGGTGTTAAAGATGCCAATAAATCATGGCAATGGTACAAAAATGTTTTCGGGGTTGATATCCCTGTCGTAGCAGACACTGGAGTGGCAGAAAGAATGCTTCCATATACAGGGGGAAAACCACAACCAAGATATGCTATTCTAGCTATCAACCTTCAAGGAGGAGGTGGAATGGAGATTTGGGAACCTCAAGGCAGAGAACTTAATTATATAAAAGATGAAGCCCGTCTTGGTGATTATGGTATTTTCGTAGCTAAAATTAAGGCTAAAGATGTTGATCTAGCATATAAAGAATTCAAAAATAAAGGCATTAAGTTAATGACTGGTGTCACTATAGCTCCTGATGGTAAAAAACATTTCTTTTTACAAGACCCATGGAATAATCTATTCGAAATATGTCAAGATGTAAATACATTTACAGATATTAACTATACTACTGGTGGCACCCATGGTGCTATTATTGGCGTGTCAGATATGGATAAAACCCTTCAATTTTATAAAGCTATAATGAATTATGACGTTATAGAATATGATAAAGTGGGAGTTTTTGAAGATTTGAAAGGCCTAACCGGCTGTGAGAATAAAGTTAGACGTGTATTAGTATCACCTTCTACGATAGCAGATGGTCCACTAGGTATGCTTTATGGATATTCAGCTTTAGAATTTATTCAAGTTTTAGATTCTTTCGATTCCCCTGCCCCTAAAAAAATATATGAAGGCAGAATGTGGGGTGATCCTGGTTTTATTCATATATGTTTCGATATTAGAAATATGAACGCAGTCGAAGAAGATGTAAAATCTATTGGTTCAAAATTCGTATGTGATAGTGGAGCAGATTTCGATATGGGAGATGCAAATGGGCATTTTACATATATTGAAGATCCTGATGGGACATTAATAGAATTTGTTGAAACCTTTAAAGTGCCTATTCTTAAAAAATTAGGTCTTGCTTTGAATCTTAAGAATCGTGATCCTCATAAGAATTTATATCCTTTCTTGATTAAAGCTCTTAAATTCATGAGAAAAAAATAACTTTAATTATAAATTTAATTTAAAAAATACTATAGATGACTAAAAAATTATTTATGTGCGGACTTTTATCTTTAAGTCTTGCACTTCCCTTTTCAGCTTATGCTGAAGCTTCAGATACGGTTTCAGATAAGAGTGATACCGAGAGCATAAGTAACATTGCCTTTAATTCAAGCTCCTCTAGCTCGAATACTAAACTTCCTTTGATGCAGCGAATCACACCTTACGGATTCATAAGAAATTATTTCTGCTATGATTCTCGTGATAGCTACTATGGTTCTGAAGGTTTGTTCTATATAATGCCTAAAGATGAAAATTTAGATAAAAATGGAAAAGATTTAAATGCTTTCGGTAGTATGAGGTTTTTATCTATTACTACTCGTTTAGGTTTTAAAGTTGACCTTGATAAGGTATGGGGTGCCGACGCATCAGCAGTAATTGAAGCAGATTTTAAAGGTGGAAGTAGCATTCCTTACGTATTTAGATTAAGAAAAGCATATTTTAACTTAAAATGGGAACATAATAATATATTAGCTGGTAAGACCTGGCATCCTATGTCTTCATGTCTTGTCCCTGATGTGCTTAGTTTAAATACTGGAGCTCCTTATAATCCTTTTAGTCGTACTGCACAGATTACATGGACTGGTAAATATGGCAAATTCTCTCCTATAGCAGGTTTAATGTTCCAATCACAGTTTAACTCTCCAGGACCTGATGGTATTTCTTCTTCATATGCTAGAAAATCATGTGTTCCTGAATTATTCGCATCTGCTAATATGCACCTTGAAAATTTCACTTTCGGTGCTGGTGTAGATATTCTAACTGTTAAACCTCATGATGTAACTCCTCTTGGAACAAAAAGTAATGATAAATTAACTACTCCTACTTTCTTTGGTTATTTCAACTACGTAACAGGTAAATTTACTTTTAAAGCTAAATATCTTTATGGCTTAAACACTGCTCATTTGTTCGGCATTAGTGGTTATGCTCAAACTTACGACACTACAAATGATAGTTATTCATATTATGGTTTAGCTCAACATACTTCTTGGGAATCTGTAACATATAAATTTAATAAAAATTGGAGAGCCTCTCTTTTCTTTGGGGCAATGAAGAATTCTGGATGTCCTAAAGATAATGCTTTCATATCATCTCCTGATGATATATTTGTCAGAGGTTATAAGAATGTAGATTCAATGTATAGAATAACTCCTAATATTTTATATACAAACGGAAGTCTAAATCTTGGTCTTGAGTATCAAGCTACAACAGTAAATTACGGAGACATATATTCAAACTGCACTGTAAAAAACACTCATAGTGTATTAAATAATGGTATAACAGTATTAATGAAATATAATTTCTAAATATTGAAATTTATAAATATAAAAAAAGCCTCTGAAATTAATCAGGGGCTTTTTTATTATGTACTGCATAAATAATCTTTATGCAAATATGTTAATAAGCCATAACTAAAATTTAATTATGGCTATATTAAACTAGTCTTCAGCTAATTTCTTATAAGAGTTATATCTTACTTTAGCGTATTTCTCAGTTTTACTGAATAATTCAGAAGCTTCATCTGGGAATGTCTTAAGAAGAGAAGCATAACGAACTTCACCTTTAATAAAGTCTTGGAATTTAGTCCAATCTGGTTCTTTACTATCTAATGAGAAAGGATTCTTATCTTCTTCAGCTAAATTAGGATTAAATCTGTATAAATGCCAATAACCACATTCTACTGCATGTTTTTCTTCTGCTTGACTCTTACCCATTCCGGCTTTAAGACCATGGTTAATACAAGGAGAATAAGCAATAATTAGAGATGGTCCATCATAAGCTTCAGCTTCACGAAGTACTTTGAAGTATTGAGACTGATTAGCACCCATCGCTACTTGAGCAACATATACATAACCATAACTCATAGCCATCATACCAAGATCTTTCTTTCTGATTTTCTTTCCTGATGATGCGAATTTAGCGACTGCACCAACTGGAGTAGATTTAGATGACTGTCCACCTGTATTAGAATAAACCTCTGTATCAAGAACCATTACATTAACATTCTCTCCTGAAGCTAATACGTGGTCTAATCCACCGTATCCGATGTCATAAGCCCATCCATCACCTCCGATAATCCATTGGCTTCTTTGAACTAGGTAATCTTTATATTTAAGTAATTGTTTGCATACATCACTATTGCATTTTTCCAATAGTGGAAGTAATTCAGCTTTTACTTCTTTAGTAGCTTCTGCACTATATCTATTTTCAATCCATTTAGTGAATAATGGTTTCATTTCTTCTGGGCAGTTAGCATCAGCAAGAGCATCTTTCATAAGTTTTTCAACTGTATCACAAAGTCTTTCTGTTCCTATCTTCATACCCATACCAAACTCAGCATTATCTTCAAATAATGAATTATCCCAAGCTGGACCACATCCGTTTTTATCTGTAGTATAAGGAGAAGATGGGAATGAACCACTATAAATAGAAGAACATCCTGTAGCATTAGCTACCATCATTCTATCACCAAATAATTGAGTAATATCTTTCAAATATGGAGTTTCACCACAACCTGCACAAGCTCCAGAGAATTCGAATAATGGTTGAGCGAACTGAGAGTTTTTAACACTCTTAGTTTTATCATCTATACCATCTTTATAACCAATAGTATGATTTAAGAAATCAAAATTAGCTTGTTCTTTTTGTTGTGAAATATATGAAGAAAGTTTTAGAGCTGCACCATCTTTAGAAGGGCAAATATCTACACAGTTTCCACATCCAGTACAGTCATCAACAGATATTCCAATAGCGAATTTATATCCTTTGAATTTACCACCTTTAGCATCGGTATATTTCAATCCTTCTGGTGCCTTAGCAGCTTCTTCTTCAGTCATTAAGAATGGACGAATAGCAGCGTGAGGACAAACAAAAGAACATTGGTTACATTGGATACAAGCTTCTGGATTCCAAGTAGAAGAGTGAGTAGCAGTTCCACGTTTTTCGAATGCTGCTGTTCCTGCAGGAATAGTACCATCTACTACGTTTTCTTTAGCAAATGCACTTACAGGGATATCATAACCACTTTGTGAATTAACGACATCAGCTATATCTTTAACGAACTCAGGAGCTAAACGATTATATGAAGATGGGCTAAATTTAGCAGAAATAGATTTCCATTCAGTTGGAATTTCGATTTCTTCATATTCGCCACCTCTATCTACAGCTGCGAAGTTCATGTCAACGATTTTCTGACCTTTTTTACTATAACTCTTAACAATGGCTTCTTTCATAAATTTAACTGCATCTTCATATTTTAAGATTCCAGTAATTTTAAAGAAAGCAGATTGAAGAATAGTATTTGTTCTATTACCTAGACCTATTTCATCAGCGATTTTTGAAGCGTTGATGATATACATCTTCATTTCTTGTTTAGCAAGAATTTCTTTTACGTGGTCAGGAATTCTTTCTATAGTTTCTTCTTTGCTCCAAAGACTATTTAATAATAAAGTACTTCCTTTCTTAGCACCTTTCAATACATCATATCTATTAAGGTATGCTGCTACGTGGCATGCTACGAAGTCAGGAGTATTGACAAGATATGGAGAAGTAATAGGCTGATCTCCGAATCTTAAATGAGAACAAGTATATCCACCTGATTTCTTAGAGTCATAATCAAAGTATGCTTGAGAATATTTATCAGAGTGGTTACCAATAATCTTAATCGTATTTTTATTAGCACCTACAGTACCATCTGAACCAAGACCAAAGAATTTACATTCATAAGTTCCTTTTTTAGCTAAAGAGAATTCTTCAACTACTGGAAGTGATTTAAATGTTACATCATCAACGATACCTATAGTGAAATCATTTTTAGGCTCACTTAATTTAAGGTTGTTAAATACTGAAACGATTTGTGCTGGAGTAGTATCTTTTGAAGATAAACCATAACGACCACCAACGATCAATGGAGTATTCTTTCCTAATTCAGTACATAATGTAGTTTTAACATCTAAGTAAAGAGGTTCACCTGCTGAACCTGGCTCTTTAGTTCTATCTAAAACAGCTATTTTTTTAACTGATTTTGGAAGAACTCTAAGAAGATATTTAGCTGAGAAAGGTCTGTAAAGACGTACAGTAATAACACCAGTTCTTTCACCTTCAGAATTAAGTTTGTCAACAACATCGCGTACTGTTTCACAAACTGAACCCATAGCTATGATAATATTTTCTGCATTCTCATCACCATAATAATCGAATGGTAAATAATGACGACCAGTTAATTCGCTAATTTCGCCCATATAACGAGCTACGATATCTGGTACTGCATCATAATATTTATTCTGAGCTTCACTTGCTTGGAAGAATACGTCAGAATTCTGAGCAGTTCCTCTTGTTACAGGTTTATTAGGATTAAGAGCTCTTTCACGGAATTTGTCAAGAGATTTTTGACTTATCATTCCTTTTAAAGCATCTGCATCTATTTCCTCTATTTTTTGAATCTCATGAGAAGTACGGAAACCATCAAAGAAGTGAACGAAAGGAACACTTGATTTAATAGCAGCTAAATGAGTAACTGCAGCTAAATCCATAGCTTCTTGTACACTTGATGAAGCTATCATACTGAAACCAGTCTGTCTTGTAGCCATAACATCGGTATGATCTCCAAAAATAGAAAGAGCATGAGTAGCTAGTGCTCTAGCAGCTACATGAATAACTGCTGGAAGAAGTTCTCCTGCCATTTTATACATATTAGGAACCATAAGGAGTAAACCTTGTGAAGCTGTATATGTAGTAGTTAAAGCTCCTGCTTGAAGTGATCCGTGTACTGCACCTGCAGCACCACCTTCACTCTGCATTTCTGTTACTTTTACTGTTTCGCCCCATAGATTTTTTACTCCATGTGCTGACCACTCATCGATTAACTCGGCCATCGTAGATGAAGGAGTAATTGGATAAATGGCAGCATGTTCACTGAACAAATAAGCTACATGAGCTGCAGCATAATTACCATCACACGTGATAAATTTTTTTTCTTTAGCCATTGTTTTATATTTTATAATTGTGTTATATTATTTATTAGTTTTGGCACCTTTTACACATCTTTTAATAAGTCCACATAGTACTTTTCCTGGACCTAATTCTACGTATTCTGTAGCACCATCTTTTTCCATATTTAATACAGTTTGTGTCCATCTAACTGGAGAAGTCAGCTGCATTAATAAATTATTCTTGATCTCTTTAGGATCTGTATGAGGAAGAGCATCTACATTTTGATAAATAGGACACTTAGGTGTTTTAATATCTGTAACTTTTATAGCTGAAGCTAATTCAAGCCTTGCTGGCTCCATAAATGGAGAATGAAATGCTCCACTTACTTGTAAAATTAAAGCTCTACGTGCACCTGCTTTAGTAGCAGCTTCACAAACTGCGTTGACAGCTTCGACAGCTCCTGAAATTACAATTTGTCCTGGGCAATTATAATTAGCAGGAATAACTACTCCTGCTACATCGTTACATATTTCTTCAACTTCTTCATCTTTTAGGCCAATAATAGCAGCCATAGTTGAAGCTTGACTCTCACATGCTTTCTGCATAGCTATAGCTCTTGCAGAAACCAGTTTCAATCCATCTTCGAAACTCATGGCACCCGCTGCTACTAAAGCAGAGAATTCACCAAGAGAATGACCTGCTACCATATCAGGTTTAAAATTTTCTTCTGTAAGAGCAAGTGCTAGTGAATGTAAAAAAATAGCAGGCTGAGTCACCTTAGTCTGTTTTAAATCTTCCGCACTTCCTTCAAACATTATATCTGTTATGCGAAAACCTAATATATCATTAGCTTGTTCGAATAGTTTTTTTATTTCTGGGTTAGTATCATATAAATCTTTACCCATTCCTGTAAATTGTGCCCCTTGTCCGGGGAATACATAAGCTTTCATTAAAAATCTTCTTTTTATTTATATATTTGCATTCAATTAATGCTCCCGTATTTCAATGGATAGAATCTAGGATTCCGGTTCCTAAGATGAGGGTTCGATTCCCCCCGGGAGTACAAATTTATACTTTATTTTTATTTTTCTCTTCTTAAGCTTTATAATTATTCAAGTTTTTAGGTTGTATCTAGTCATTAATTATCTCTTTATCAGATACATCAGTGTACGGAACTGTTTTATGAAACAAGATAGTTAATCGTAAATCTGTCACTCCATATATTATTAAAGCTATACCAAAAATAGTAAATAAAGTTTTTGGCAAAACATCTGGTCGAAAAGTAATCCAAATACCAGTGATTAATAATACGGCTGAGATTAAAAAAATTACTAAAGAAACTTTTTTAATTTTTGATAAACGAATAGCAGCAAATAATTGATCAACTCCTACTAATATTAATCCTATACCAAAAATTAATGATATAATATTTATTACATGATTAGCAGAAAAAATAAATATTAAACCAAATAATATACTAATAGCACCACTCACATTTAACAGATAATCTCCAAACTCTCGTATATCTTTCTCTTTATTTTTCTTCGTACTTTTAGCTGAAGATATGATAGAAGTTGTTCCAAAGATTAATAATACGAAACCTAAAATACGCAATATTAATGTATTGGATGTCTCAGGCCATATTACAAATGCTAAACCTACTAATAAAGCAAGAATCGCTCTTACATATCCATAGGTACTTTTGCGAATAGTAAATATTGATTTCATATTATATATTTATATGTAATTCCACGTTCACAAAAGTACAAAAAATATGCCTACTTAGAAAAAATAATACATATTAAAGAAAATAGCTATTTTATAGGTCATGTTGATATGTTTTTATTATATTTGACGTCATTAACACTAAAAATAAAAGGCTATAATTAAATCGAAAGTAATGAGTACTAAATTAAGACTTATCATAATGAATTTTCTCCAATACGCAGTATGGGGAGCATATTTAACATCTCAATCAAGATATTTAGCAGACATAGGAATGGCAGATAAAATAGGAAACTTTTTCGCCATTCAAGGTATAGTATCCATATTTATGCCTGCTTTAATAGGAATAATAGCAGATAAATGGATACCAGCTCAGAAAATGTTAAGTCTCAGTCACTTAATCGCAGGAATCTCGATGATAGCTGCAGGTTTTTATGGGATGACTGCAGGTGCTGATGTTCAATATAGTACACTATTTGCTTTATATACATTAAGTGTAGCTTTCTATATGCCAACGATATCATTATCCAACTCCGTAGCATATACTGCTTTAGATACTGCACATTTAGATACTGTAAAAACTTTTCCTCCTATCAGAATATGGGGAACTATTGGCTTCATAGTATCTATGTGGGCTACAGATTTACTTGGATTCCAAGGTAATTCTAAACAATATATACTTTGCGGAGGCTTGAGTTTAATTCTAGCCCTATATTCTCTGACACTTACTAATTGTCCAATAGATAAAAATCAAGGCAAAAAATCTTTTGCAGAAGCATTTGGACTTAAAGCCTTTACGTTATTTAAAAGTAAAAAAATGGCGATATTCTTTATATTCTCTATGCTATTAGGCGTTTCGCTTCAAATAACCAACGGATTCGCTAGTCCATATTTAGGAGACTTTGGTAATATCACGAAATATGCTGGCACTTTCGGAGTAGAACATTCAAATATATTAATATCACTTTCTCAGATATCTGAAACACTTTGTATCCTTCTTATTCCATTCTTCCTGAAACGTTATGGAATTAAAATCGTAATGTTAATATCAATGTTCGCATGGGTACTTAGATTTGGACTTTTAGGAGTAGGAAATCCAAAAGAATTAGTTTGGTGCTTCGTTCTATCAATGATAGTATATGGTGTAGCATTTGACTTTTTTAATATTTCCGGCTCATTATATGTCAATGAAAACACTGATACTAAAATACGTTCTAGCGCTCAAGGATTATTCATGTTAATGACTAACGGCTTTGGTGCTACTATAGGTGCTAAAGGAGCACAAATCATTGTTAACCACCTGGTTAATCCTTATAAAGACGATATTTTAGCTAAAATGGCAGGCTGGGCACACGCATGGTACGTATTTGCAGGATATGCATTAGTAGTCGCAGTTTTATTCTGGATACTATTTAAATATAAACATACACCTGAAAAGAAAATAGCATAATATTATATGGCAATGGCTCTGCCGATTATGTGCAGAGCATCATTGCTAATATACTCGCGTTAAACCCTATCGAATAACTTTTACGCTTCCATCTAAATCAATCTTAACGATTGATGAAGATTTATGAGATGATTTTGATTCTAAATCTTTAGGTGCTACCCAATCAACCTGTTTTAAAATTTCTTCTGAAATTTCAGAAAATTTCAGAGCAGAAGCTTCACCAGATATATTGGCTGAGGTAGATACTATAGGTTTTCTATACTTTCTTATTAAACGAGTGCAGAATGGTTCATACAGAGTGTTGTTCTTAAACGACCTAGATCTGTTAGCCACAGATTTCGCATTGCCATAAGAAACATCTTCATCGTCTTCAGGCTTATTATAATAAGGTATTCTGATCCCGACGCTGCCATCTTCTGCTATAACATTTGGTGCTAAATTTATGCCTTTAGGATATATTATAGTTAGAGGATTGCTCGTTATCTCTGCCATATCTACGGCCATTTCAGGGATTTTATCTACATAATGGCAGATCATATCCATATCTGAGACTAATATTATCAGACTTTTAGAGTCAGCTCTTTTTTTAATTTTATATACTTTTTCGACAGCCTCCGCATTAGTCGCATCACAACCTATGCCCCAAATAGTATCTGTAGGATAAAGGATAATCCCTCCTGCTTTAAGAATCTCAATAGCTTCTTTTATAGCTTCATTCATGATATTTATTTTATATAAAAAGTAGTATGGACCGGATAATGGTCCGAATAATTTATTTTATCTGTTTCGTGATTTTTCACTTTAAAATCTGAAGGAATAAGAACATAATCTATTCTTAATAAAGGATAAAATCTATAATATGTAGAACTAAATCCTTTACCAGCCTCCATAAAAGTATCTATGCGACCTGTACTTAATTTATGATATGTATAAGACATTGGAGTATCATTAAAATCTCCACATATAATAGCTTGATAAGGGCAAGTATGTATATTTCCTAGAACCAAATTCGTCTGGCTAGCTCTTTTAATTGATCTCCCGAGCATACGATTATGTACATTATCTAACTCGTGTGATATACTATCATAATTACCACTCATTTTCTTAATAATTGATGAAAAAGACAGATTATAAGACTCTAAGTGACTGTTATAAAGACGTATAATCTTCCCCGATATCATTAAATCTGTGTAAATAGATAAATTAGTACTTTTCGGAAATGAGATACTCTCACCTCGTTTTATTGGATATTTGGAATATGTAATATTGCCTACATAAGTACTAGAATTCCATTTAATAAAATGATGATACTGATAAGGATATTCCTTAAATCTCATAATATTTTTAGCGGAATCTGAAGTTTGATATTCTTGCAGACAAACTATATCAGCATGGCTGTTTTTTATATAATTTCGTATTTTATTCAAAGATACTATAGAACTTGAGCCATCTCTATTAGCTTGAAAACGACCTACATTATAAGTTAAAAGTTCTATTTTTTCTCCTTCAAAAGTTAAATGCTCATTTTTATTATTGACCTTATAAAAATACTCTACGAAAAATAGAGTGGGAAGAAGAAATAATAATAAAGACCAAGCTGTTTTGGACTTGTTTAAAATAGAGCAGACAAATAAAGCTATATTTATTAACACTATTGGAATAAAAAATAGTCCGAATAGCATAGGAATACGAAAAATCGCAGGATTAATAAAGACAGCTATATAAGATAAGAAAAGCGAAGCGACAGATACTATTATAATAAGTCTATAAATAACTCTGAAAATAAAGAAAGGCTTTCTATCTTTAGACTGCTTTGAATTATATTTTCTGCGCTTTGCCATATTCTTTAATGATACATTCTATTCGTTTTCTTCCAATATAACATTAATAACCATCCAAATAAAGCTCCTCCTAAATGAGCGAAATGAGCTACATTACCTCCAATACCAGCTAGGCCGAAGAATAGTTCTATTCCAGCGAAGATTAATACGAAATATTTAGCTTTTAATGAGACAGGTGGAAAAATTAAAGTTAAAACATTATTAGGGAATAACATTCCATAAGCTATTAATAAACCAAAAATAGCTCCTGATGCTCCAACTGTCGGTATTGAATTCAATACAGCTAAAGCTTGTGGATCCATGCTACTAGCTTGAAGATACATTACCAATTCATGAAGTCCAGCTGCTCCTAATCCAGTTACGAAATAATATAATAAAAATTTATTACTTCCCCACATATTTTCAAGAATACATCCGAATAACCATAGAGTGTACATATTGAAAAATATATGGAAAAAATCACCATGCATAAATAAATGCGTTATGATTTGATAAGGATGAAAGAATGGAGATCCTACATAAAACAAGGACATGTATTCATACATTAAATTCCCTGTAAATTTGGTAAATATCCAAACTATTATATTTATAATTATAAGTCTTTTAACTACAGGTGTAGTCATTCTAGAAAAATTTTCGAGTAAAGCCATATTACATATATCGTTCTAATTCATTTATTGAAATTATCGTCATGCACTTTTTACCATCAGGAGCCCTGTCTGGTTCTCTGCATATGAATAAAGTATCTACCAATAATTGTGCCTCTATCAGATTTAAATTCTCAGAAGAAGATGAAGCACCACTTTTAGCCAATTTTCTAGCTACTTTTTCTCTTACACCTGCATTTTCCAAAGATTCGCCACTCATATCTGACAAAATGTCTATTAACTCATCGATACTTTTACTCACACTGTCATTTTCAGTAGTGAATCCCTCTGGCAAACCAAAAATTTCCACTTCATCATCATTCTCAGAAGGACGAATATCAAAACCTAGAAGTTTTAATTTTTGTGTGTCTGACATTAAAATTGAATATGCATTTTTCTCTAACTGTATCTTAATAGGAAATAAAGAAGTCTGAATAATAGGATTAAAATTATCAAGCGAGGCTAAAATCCTTTCATAAAAGATTCTTTCTTTAGACCTAGCAATATGAATCATCAATATACCTGATTTAACAGGTGTTATTATATATTTATTCTTTATGATTAGCAAATTTTTTGAATCCATTTTTTCCTCGAATATAGCACCGTAACCGTTCTCCATAGAAGTTAACGGATCTACGATATTATTAGCTGGTTGATAATTATGTATAAACAGTTCTTCTTCCTTAAATGGATTAAATAGGGGATCATAATCAACTTTTGGAGGCGGAACATACTGCCCTTTTTTTGGCAGCATTGGTATTTCAGGAGAACCTTCTGTATCAAAATCAATACTTGGTCCCAAAGCATTCATACCTATACCTTCGCGAACGGCAGAATGTAATATCTGAAAAATAGCAGACTCTTCTTCAAACTTCACCTCTGTTTTAGAAGGATGAATATTAAAATCTATAGTCTCGGGATTAGTCTCAAAATATATGTAATATGAAGGATTATAATCAGAAGGTATTAAATTTTCGTAAGCCTTTGTTACTGCTTTATGAAAATATGGACTTTTAAAAAAACGTCCATTCACGAAGAAAAATTGATGACCTAATCTCTTATGAGCATTCTCTGGTTTTCCTATAAAACCTGTTAATTTCACAATAGATGTTTCTACATTTATATCTACGATATTTTTAATAATATCCTTAGTTCCAACTGCCACTATTCGTTGTTTCAGATTAGGCACAGCAGGAAGTAAATAAACATTCTTTTTATTATGATTTAACATAAATTTTATATCATGATGACATAAAACTATTCTTACAAACTCTGTAACAATATGTCTAAATTCCGCAGCATCAGACCTTAAAAATTTTCTACGTGCAGGTATATTATAGAATATATTTCTAATAGAAATATTAGTTCCTACAGGACAAGAAATAGGTTCTTGTGAAACAAGTCCTGACTGACAATAAACTACCTCTGTACCTACCTCATCCTCCTTTCTTCTAGTTTTAATTGACACATCAGCTACTGCTGCTATCGAAGGTAAAGCCTCTCCTCTAAAACCATAAGAACGAATTTTATCTAAATCGTCAGCACTAGATATTTTAGAAGTAGCATGTCGAGCAAAACATAAAACAGCATCAGTCTCGGACATACCACTACCATCATCGATTACCTGAATAAGTGTTTTTCCTGAATCACTAATATTTACTACAATATTTGAGGCTCCTGCATCAATAGCATTTTCAATTAACTCTTTTAAAGCAGAAGCAGGTCTTTGAACTACTTCACCTGCGGCTATTAAATTTGAAATTTGGGGTGGAAGTATTTTAAGCATGGGTTAATTTACATTATACTGAATAGATATGCTGCATTACGAAAGAAATACCATATAAGGCCAAACAGGACTAATAAAGATATCGCTTTAACGATAGACATTAATCCATTTTTATCTTTATGCCAATAATCCTCACGTCGGTACTTTTTACTATTCTCGCGAATAATACTACCAGGCTTATAATCAGGATCATGCCATTCTCTCCCTTCACGAATAGCCTTCTCCATCTGAGCATTCTTCGCTACTTTTTCCCTTCTCTCTTTTTTCTCATCATAATACCTTGGTTCATAATGAAAAAATCTGTGACTAGGAGTATTAAAAAAATTCATAAATGCCATAACTTCTATTCTTTAATTAAATACAAAGATACAAATTTTAAAGCAGTAATATAGCAATTTTTTATTACTCCATAAAATAACTATATTTGAACGAAATAAAAAATTAGCACAAAATAATGTCAGACATTCGTATTGGTCAAGGATATGACGTACATAAACTCGCTGAAGGTGAGGCACTTATATTATGCGGAATTAAAATAGACTATCATAAAGGCACAATAGCACACTCAGATGGAGATGTCGCCATTCATGCTCTATGTGATGCTATTTTAGGAGCCCTAGCACTTGGTGATATAGGACAACACTTTCCTGACACTTCAGATAAATTCAAGAATATAGATAGCACCATACTGCTTACCGAAGTAATGAAAATGATTAACACCCATGGCTATATTCTAGGCAATGCAGACATCACTTTAGCACTAGAAGAACCAAAAATGAGACCATATATCATGGCAATGCGAGCTCGGTTAGCGCCATTATTGGGTACAGATATCAGTAGAATATCTATTAAAGCTACCACTACAGAACATCTAGGATTCACAGGCCGAGGCGAAGGTATCGCAGCCTATGCCTCCGTTTTATTATTAGAAAGACTTTAATAATAATACAAACATTCAACATATTTTAATAAAAAAATACAATTATATATTAGTATATATATAAGTAATGCATTATACTAAATATATAAATACAATCAAAGTAATAAATGCAAACAGTAGCCGTTATAATTCCAATATATAAAAAGGAATTAACTGAAAATGAACAAATATCTTTCAACAATATAACTTCAGTATTATATCAACATCCAATCATAGTTATAAAACCAGAAACATTGTCTTTAAATAGTTTATTATCTTCACATTCTAACATACATGTAGAATCATTTGATAATGCATATTTTAAAGGTCGAGGAGGTTATAATAGACTAATGATGGATTCTAAATTT
>JBAYDV010000042.1:0-16609 GCA_041668045.1 Bacteroidales bacterium
AAACTAACAGCAGCTGATGGTTCTACAGTGGATGATTCTCCTCTATATCAGAATCCAGGTTGGCCTACTACAGCAGATGAAGGTGCTAAATTTTAATTAGTAGAGTTTATATATCTTTTTATAAGATATTATCACTATTTTAAATGGTGGTAATATCTTTTTTATATTAATCAGTGCTCATCATGCTTGATTTACCTGCTAATTGTGCTGCTGCATCAATTTTGAAGACTCCATTAGTGGCTATCTCTTCTCCTTCTGAGAGTCCTTTACTAACTACATAAAAGTTGCCTGCTCTTGGACCTAATACTATTTCTCTGTATTGAAAGGTAGTTTCGTGTTTACTTGGTATTTTTACATAAACAATAGATCTTTTACCAGTCCAGAGAATGGCAGATTTTGGAATTAATAGTTCATTGGTGTTTTGTGCAGTGTTTGATTTCAAAATTCCGTCTGCAAGCATGCCTGGCTTTATTTTTCCAAACTTATTATTGAGTTCAACCCGTACTTCTGCTACTCTCGTTTTATTATCAATAGATGGATCGATAAAAGAGACTTTACCTTTGAACTTTTCTCCAGGAAATGATTGAAAATTAAAATCTATATTATCACCTTTTTCTATCCAAGCTAAATCACTTTCGTAAGCATCGAACATTACCCATAGTTTTGAAAGGTCTATTACTTCAAATAGTTGTGATCCTTCTTTTATATAGTCTCCTGTTGATATATCTCTTTTGGTAACAGTCCCACTAATAGGGGACTGTATGTCAAAAGAATAATTTATTTTTCGATGTGTCTCAATGGCATCAATTTGCTTGTTACTTAAATTCCATTGTTTTAATTTAGCACGTGTCGCATTATAAAAGGAAGGGTTTGAAGATTTGTATTTAATAGCTTCTAATAATTCTTTTTGAGCAGAGATTAGAGCAGGGGAGTAAATCATTGCTAATTTATCTCCTTTCTTTACTTTTTGCCCTGTGTAATTAATAAAAAGTTTATCTATTCTTCCTCCAAAACGTGCTGTTATTTGTGAAATATTGCGTTCATCTGCTTGAACTTTTCCAGTTAAATGTACATTTTTTTCGGGGATGCCTCTTTTAATAATGGAGGTTTGTACTGATGCTAATGCTAGAGCTGATTCTGATATGTGAATTTCATTAGAATGCATATGATGCTCAGAGGATTCCTTGTGCTCTACAGGTATCAGGTCCATTCCACATATAGGGCATGACCCAGGTGCATGTTGTTTGATTTGAGGATGCATTGAGCATGTGTAAAGTGCATCTTTGGTTTCAGTTTCCTGTGTAGGATTATTTGTTTGTATTTCTCCAGAAGAATGGAAAAATAACCATCCTAAAAATATACTAGCTATAATTATAATTACTATTATAGTGACATGTTTTTTATTTATATTCTTTTTCATCTTATTTGTTTTTAATTATTTTCCTTGTAAATATTGAATAAATGCTATGGCTGCTTCTCTGTCTGCCGTCGCTTTTTGTTTTTCTAATGAATACTTTAAACGTTGGCGTTCCATTCGTAGTATTTCTTCGAAATTTATATTGTTATTAGCATATTCTGTTTCTAGTATTGAGAGTGATTTTTCTGCTAATTCTTTTTGTTCTTGGTATAATTTAGTTCTACTGAGAGCATCTTGATATTCTTTCCATATATTTTCAAATAAAACTATCAATGTGTTTTCTTTATCGATTTTTTCGTTTGCTTTAGCTGTTTGTAAATATTTTACCTCTTGTACTTTTGCTTTGTATTTTCCTCTATATAATGGAATGGTAAAACCAATCATAGGGAACATAATCGCATCTTGCCCTCTATTGGATGCAGTATTGTCGCCTTTTCCTATAAATGAGTAGTCAATTCCTACGCTGAATCGAGGTAAACCTTCTTTTGTGGCTACTTTCTGACGGTGTCGTAGTTCTTCGATTTGATAATCAAACGCATTTAAAGAATGATTGTTTATTCTAATATTGGTGAGGATATATTGTTTATCAAGGTATGTTAACTCTTTAAGATTTTCAGCTATATTGATAGGTGAATTAGTGTCAATATTTAGATAACTATTGAACTTTACTGATAAAGCATGTGCATTATTCTTTAGCAGAGATAATTGGTTTTTTAAGTCATTTATTTCCATTTGTACTCTATAAATATCTAAAGAAGATGCAGTGCCAGATTCTATTTTTATTTTGGCCAGGCCTTTGAATGAATATAATATCTTTATATTCTCATTGGTGATTTTGATCGCTTGTTGGTTGAAATATAAATCGTAGTAGCTGGATTTTATGTCGTAGAATAATTTCGATTTCGCTTCTTCGAATATTTCATATTTAGCCTTAGCCAGGGCTGCGACCGAATTTTTAAGTGAGGAACGTGTTCCGAACCAGGGAAACATTTGTGTTGCCGATATTTTAGCTTGTTGTGGGCCTGATTTAGTTTCTACTGGTTGAATGAAATAGCCAAAGGCTATTGAAGGGTCTGGTAATGCTGCCACTTGAGGTATTCTCTCTAACATTGCCATATATTCATTAAACTTAACTTTAAGACTGGTATTGTTTTCTGCTGCTGTTGTTAAATATCGAGATAAATCGTCTTGAGCAGAAATCTTTACTGCGAAGCTAAGTATGAGGAATATAATACTATATATTATCTTTTTCATGTTGATGTGCTTTTACAATTCTTAATTCTTTAGATATTTTTCCTTCTTGCCACATACTGTATAGTACCGGGACTATAAATATGGTTAGTATAGCGATTAGCATTCCTCCAAAGGATGGAATAGCCATAGGAACCATAATATCAGATCCTTTGCCGGAGGAAGTTAGGACAGGTAGTAATGCTATAATAGTAGTCGCTGTGGTCATCATAGCAGGACGGACTCGTTTTAAACCAGCTTCTAAAACAGTGGCTCTTATTTCTTCTATGCTTTCTGGCTTTTTCTTGTCAAATAACTGTTTTAGATATGTACTTATTAATACTCCATCATCGGTGGAGATGCCAAAGAGGGCTATAAATCCAACCCATACGGCTACACTCATATTGATAGTGTGAATCTGGAACATGTCTTGTAGATTAATTCCTCCTAAACTGAAGTTCATGAACCAGGATTGACTGTATAGCCAAAGCATTATAAATCCACCTGAAAAGGCGACAAATATTCCTGAGAAGATTAAACTCGCGGCGGTAATAGAACGGAATTGAAAATATAGAATCAAAAATATAATCATTAGTGATATAGGAATTAATATCAGTAACCGGTTTGTAGCTCGAATCTGATTTTCATAATTGCCAGTAAATTTGTAGGAGACGCCTGCAGGTATTTGAAATGTTCCTTGTTCTATTTTTGTGTCTAAATATGCTTGTGCGTTTTTAACTACATCTGTTTCAGCGAATTCTTCTTTTTTATCGAAAATTACATAGCCTACTAGAAAAGTGTTTTCGCTTTTTATCATTTGAGGACCACGCTTGTATTCTATTTTGGCTAATTCTCCAAGTGGAATCTGTACACCAGTTGGTGTTGGAATTAGAATGTTTTTCAAGTCTTCTGGGTTGTCTCGGTATTCACGAGCATAGCGGACCCTAACAGCAAAGCGTTCTCTTCCTTCTACTGTAGATGTTAGATTCACACCTCCAATGGCACTACTTAAAGTGTTTTGCATATCGGCTATTGTTAAACCATATCGAGCTATCGCTTTTCTATTTAATTTTATTTCTAAATATGGTTTTCCTACGACTCTGTCTGCGAATACTGATTTAGGGTCAATTCCTTGTACATTTTTTAGTTCATTTTCTAATTCATAACCGACTTGTTGAATAGTTTTTAAGTCTGGTCCAAAAACTTTAATTCCCATTGGTGCACGCATGCCTGTTTGAAGCATAACCAATCTTGTTTGAATCGGTTGTAGCTTAGGTGCAGAAGTTAATCCAAGTATGTTGGATTGACTAATAATTTCATTCCAAATATCGTTTGGAGATTTAATTTTCTCACGCCATTGTCTGAAATATTTGCCTGAATCATCTATAGTTAAAAGGTTTTGATCTATAATTTTAAATTCATCAGAAGGATTATAAATTGAACCGTCTTTAAGTATAAATGCACCATCATCGTTTACTTTAAATCTTAGACGATGACCGTCTTTATCTAATATGTATTCAGATTTATAATTAATGATATTTTCGAACATAGACGTCGGGGCAGGGTCTAGTGCAGAATTAGTACGTCCCCATTTGCCCACTACATTTTCAACTTCAGGAATAGCATTGACCTTTGTATCTAGTATGCGAATAACGTCAAGATTTTCTTCGATACCAGCATGAGGCATGGTTGTAGGCATTAATAAAAATGAACCTTCGTTTAATGATGGCATAAATTCATTACCTAATCCAGGGAAGGTCTTGTTCATTGATATCCATGTATTGCTTTGTTTTATGCTATCAGGCATAAAAGAGAAAATCTTGTTGAAGCCTTGCCATGTTAATATGCCGAAAAGTATTATAACTATTGGAATACTAAGGAATGTTCCCTTATGTGCTAATGCCCATTTTAAAATCTTTGAATAAGATTTTACTATGAATCTCATTAGTGCTAAAACTAATAATATTATTATACTTACGAATAGAAGATTGGAGATATAATTGTTTTGTACACCTATAGGCATCCATTCTTTAGTTAATAGCCAAACAACTATAAAAGCTATAATACTGATGTTTATATAATTAGGAAATTCAGATCTTTCTTTTGACCATTTGTAACTAAGAAGGTTGTTAATAGCTATCATAACTATAGCAATGGCTATAATAGATTGGCCGAAGAAGATAAAACTTAGACCAAGTGGCAATAAAAGAATATTGAAAACTTGTTTTGTTTTTTTTCTGCTAATATTTATCGAAAATATTATATGTGCTAAAGTAGGAATAAATACTAGGCCGATAATCAAAGCAGAAATCATGGCAAAGCTTTTGGTAAATGCCAATGGACTAAACAATTTTCCTTCGGCCTCTTGCATAGCGAAAATTGGTAAAAAACTAACAATAGTGGTAGTTAATGCTGTTATAACAGCAGGAGCTACTTCTATTGTAGCATCATAAATTATATTAATTAACTTCTTGCCTTTGTCTCTAAATTCATTAATGTGCCGAATAATGTTCTCTGTAAATACCACGCCTACATCTACCATTACTCCAATGGCAATGGCAATACCCGATAGAGCTACTATGTTAGCATCAACACCAAACTTACGCATAGCGATAAATGTCATTAGAACACCTATTGGTAGTAAACTAGAAATAAGAAATGAAGCTCTCAGGTTTAAAATAAGTATTATAACAACTATTATACTTATAAGAATTTCTAGAGTCAGGGCATCTTGTAGTGTGCCAAGTGTTTCATTAATTAGACCAGATCTATCATAAAAAGGAACAATGGTTACTTTTGAAACTGACCCATCTTGTAAAGTCTTAGATGGTAAGCCTAATGATATTTCTTTAATCTTAGCTTTTACATTATTTATGACTTCTAATGGATTTGCTCCATACCTAGCTACTATTACTCCTCCAACAGCCTCGGTTCCATCTTTATCTAGTCCTCCTCTTCTAGTAGCAGGACCGAAATTAACATTCGCGACATCTTTTATACGGATAGGAATATTATTATGAACACTAACTACGCTTTGTTCAATATCTTCAATACTTTTTATATATCCTAAAGCTCTTATTACGTATTCAACTCTATTAAATTCAAGAGTTCTAGCGCCAATGTCTTGATTGCTATTTTTTACTGCTTGTATTATTTGTGTTAAATTGACTCCATTAGCTTTCATAGCATTTGGGTCAATGTCTATCTGATACTCTTTAACAAATCCACCTATAGAGGAGACTTCTGATACTCCTTTAGCGGCTGTTAATCCATTTTTGACATAATAATCTTGTATCGTTCTAAGTTCTTGTGGATCCCAACCTCCATTGGGCCTACCTTGTTCATCTTGCCCCTCTAGAGTGTACCAATATATTTGGCCTAGAGATGTGGCATCAGGACCTAATGATGGTTTTATACCATTGGGCAATGTCCCAGGTGGAAGAGAGTTGAGCTTTTCGAGTATTCTCGTTCTACTCCAATAGAAATCAACGTCTTCATCAAAAATTATGTAAATGCTGGAAACTCCAAAAATAGAATTACTACGTATGGTTTTAACACCCGGAATACCTAACAATGTCGTAGTTAGAGGGTATGATATCTGATCTTCTATGTCTTGAGGAGATTGCCCGCTCCATTCAGTGTAAACTATTTGTTGGTTTTCACCGATATCTGGAATGGCATCTACTGGTACAGGATCAGAAGGTAAAATACCTATATGCCAGTTGAAAGGTGAAAATATAATACCAAAAGTAATTACGATTACCAGAAGTAACATAGTCACCAATTTATTTTCTAAAAAAAACTTTATAATTTTATTAAACATATCTAATGTATTTGATAAACATTTCATTAATTATAGTGTTATGAATGTAAATAACATAACGAGACAATTCTACTTATAAAAGTGAATTGAAATTAATAAAATAGTTAGCACAGATATGTTTGTAACAATGACAGAAAAGTATTTATCGGTATTGGGGGGGATGTATCAGTATATGTTTCTAAGGCTCCATGAGATAGAGGGGAAGCTTTAAAAACTAAAGGAAATATTGCAGGAAATAACGTATCCAATTCTACGATTCTAATATTATTACCTTCGATAGAATTTAGATAGTTATCCGTAGAATTTAAATGAATAGTTTTATTCTTACAGCATCCATCTTTCTTATTACAACATGATTGTGCTTCTTTATTAATGGATGTTGTGACATATTTGTCCCCACAATAATGCATAGAAAAAGTTATCCCTGTAGTTGAAACTAAGAGATAAATAGTTAATACTATATGTGTAATTTTTCTAAACATTAATTTAATATTTCAACAAAGATAACTATGTAAGTTCTAAATTTTATATAGAATTATAGATTTAATATATGAAACTTTGGAATGAATATAAAAAAGCATATAATATGTATTAATTATCGATTTTAAATTTATTTATGTCTATATAAGCTTTTCGTATATAAAATATGTTGATTCATAGATTTTATATTTAGTAGAATCTTTAATTCCCTAATATTGTATATCATTTATGATGTATAATTGAATTATAAGAGTATTACTAGAATATTAAAAATATGAGTGTTTCAGAAATCTTACTTTCAGAATATTCTCCTATTTCTTTAAAAGAAATGGAGAATATTAAATTAATGAATCGGACGGATACAAAATATATTATGTCCAAAGATAAGTTAAATGAACTTCTTTCATTAGCTGTTAACGATTATTTTGTGCAGCAAATTAATGGAGAAAGAATTATTCCTTATTATACTAATTATTTGGATACTAGTAATGATGATATGTATATAACTCATCATAATGGTCGTTGTGTTCGTGAAAAAATAAGAATTCGTTCGTATGTTTCTTCACATCTGAATTTTTTAGAGGTTAAAAATAAAAATAATAAAGGCCGTACGAGTAAAAAGAGAATAAAAATCAGTTCATTAGATTCTTTAGAATACGAGGGTGGAAATCGTTTTCTTGAGGAGAATGCTTGGTATACGCTTGATCAATTATCATTCAATCTAGAAAATAAATTTAATAGGATAACACTAGTTAATAAATTAAAAACAGAGCGGTTGACAATAGATAGTAATATTATATTCCATAATATAAAAAATGATAAAAGAATATCATTAGAAAATGTAGCTGTCGTAGAACTGAAACGTAAGGGCCCTTCTTATTCTCCTATTCGTTCAATATTGCAAGATTTAAACATTCAGCCTTCTGGCTTTAGTAAATATTGTATAGGGAGAGCTTTGACAGATAAACATCTTAAGCAGAATATGTTTAAAATGAAAATAAGAAGAATATTAGAGATTAATAACAATTAAAAATCATAAAATAAATGGAAAAATTAGAAACACTTTCGTTATTAAGTAATTTATTTACTAACTCTTCGAGTTTAGTATCTTTATTAATACATTTTTCGTCAACTGCTTTAGTTATACTTCTAATAATAAGATTTTTTTATTATCCTAAAAGTTTAAGACGAGATTATTGCTTTACTTTTTTTCTAATAAGTATAAGCGTTTTTATGATGATTTTTTTACTTGGTAATGTCGAATTGAAAATAGGATTTACATTAGGTTTATTTGCTGTTTTTGGAATTCTTCGCTATAGAACTGAGACTATGCCAGTAAGAGAAATGACATATTTATTTATAATAATTGCTATTTCTGTTATAAATGCGTTAATCGGTAGATCTAATTATTTAGAATTGATATTGCCCAATATTCTTTTTATTGCTTGTGTTTGGTTAAGTGAAAGTAATCATTGGCTGAAACCGGTATCATCAAAATTAATAAAGTATGATAAAATTGATCTTATTTTACCGGAAAATAGATCCGAGCTTTTGAAAGATATAAAGTCTCGTACAGGTTTAGATGTTTTTAAAGTGGAAATAGGCAATATTAATTTTCTTAAAGATAGTGCTACAATAAAAGTTTATTATAAGTCAAATGATGAAAGTAGTTTTTCGTTTAACAGTACAATTTATACAAATAATGAAATCAATGAAATATTGTAAAATGAAAAAAATATTATACATTATTTTGTTACTAAATATATTTAGTTTACAAAATATTAATGCCCAAGATAATGATTATGGTTTTTGGAGCAGTTTGAATTTCAAGAAAGATATTTCAAAAAAATTAAGCACTTCTTTGTCAGGAGAATTTCGCACACGAGATAAACTTAATAGTATAGATAGATATAATGCTAAAGTTAATTTGTCATATGATGTGTTACCATTCTTAAAAGCTTCTTTTGATTATAAATATATTTATAAAAAGGAATTAAGCGAAATTACTAAAAAGAATAATTATATACCATCTTATTGGTCTCCTAGTCATAGTTTTCGTTTCTCACTACAAGGAAAGTATGAGTGGAATGATTTTGAATTTTCTTTACGTGAAAGATATCAACATAATTATCAATCTTCTCTCTCTGTAGAAAAGTATGATTTAGAAACGGGAGAGAGAAAAGATAATGAATATATTGATGCAGATTCGGATAATCTTATTCGTTCAAGATTTAAAGTAGAGTGGAATATTAAAAAGAAGCATTATAAGCCATTTGTTTCTTATGAGTTATTTAATAAATTATCAAGTTTGAATTTAAAAAAGAGTCGATTCAAATTAGGAATAGAATATAAAATAAACAAGCATAATAGTTTTGATTTTTATTATTGTAATCAAAACTATAAAGATAATTTAAATGAACATATATTAGGGGTTTCTTATAATATAAAATTCTAATATAAATGTAAGTATGTGTCTATTTATTCTGCTATGAAATTTTCTCTAGGTTTTATATAATTAAGTCCTTCGAGAAAAGATATCATAGCAGAAAATGTTCTATGAAAATATTGAGGATCTTTTATTTTGCCTTTATTAAAGAAGCCATGAGGCTGATTAGAATAATAATAGATATCACATTGATTGTTATGCTTTATCATGCGATCTTGAAAATCTAGTACAGTTTTTCGAGAAACATATTTATCTTTTGTGCCTACCATAATTAGAGTTGGAGGCATGCCTTCATAAATGTTATCAGTTGGAGAAAACGATTTATAGTAATCTTTTACACGATCATAGCCATATCCATCAGGTCCATTATTTATTACTGGATTAAATAAGATTAATGCATTTGGAACACAGCTAATTGCTAAATCATCACTAGGGTCGTTGTATTTAGAGATACATGCAGTCGCAGCTGCTAAATGTCCTCCTGCAGAGCCTCCTGATGCTGCTATAGAGTCAGGATTTATTCCAAAATCTCTAGCATGAGAGCGTATATATCTAATAGCAGATTTTGCATCCATAACACAATTTTCTGGAGTTAGGTTTTTATCATCAATAGTCACTCTGTAGTCAGCTACAAAACTTACCATTCCACGTTTAGCTAAATATTTTGCATGTAAATCAAATTGGTCAAAATTTCTACTATGCCATCCTCCGCCAAAAAAGAATACAATACTTTTTCGAGAATCTGTTTTTTTCCAGTTTTCAGGATAATATATTTTTAATTTAAGTGTACGTTCAGGTGCGTTTTTGTAAATAATAGTGTCTGAACTTTGACTAAAGCCACTAATCATGAAAAAACTCATGATAAAAGATAAGAGAAAATGTTTCATTATTATATAATTTTACTATTTATCATAACCTATACATCGGTATAAAGTATCTGACTTATTTTTCTTGTTCATTGACATGAATTTTAGACAAATTTTCATAAAATGTATGAGAACTTCTAAAATTAGTAAACCATGAAATTAATTCGCAAAATAATAAAGTCGAGCTGAAAAGAAAATATATCGAATTGTTTTCAGAAAAATATTTTTGAATATTTTTTTTACCTTCATCTGATGAAGCTGTATGACTCATATTATTACTAAAGAATAGAACATTCTTAATTCCTAAACTTAATGAGGATGGCATGGGAGCTTCATTAGGTTCTCCATATCTAAACCTTGTATTATCATTATACTTTATAACATCGCCGTTCAAATATTTTGATGACCACCATAGATTTACTTTTCCTTTATTAATAAATTCATCAGGTAAAAGTTTAATCTTATTACAAGCTCGGAAGAAATACTCAATCAACCGGAGTAATTGATTATAATACAAATACGACACTATTGGTTTATTTTCTTCTGGAAAATGGAGTGAGCTTAACAATTCTATTAAAATATTTGAAGGCTCAAAATTATCAAACTTGAAATATGTATCTAACTCTTTAAATACATCTTCATAAAGTGCTCTAATTTTTAAATTCTTTGATTGTCTAACTGCATATTGTATATCATGAAAAAGTCGATTATCATCCTGCCTTTTGTTTTTACTATAATAGCCTATGTTTTCATCTCTTAACCAGGGCCTATTACGACCTTTCATTTCATTTTCTAGATTTGCTTTATAATCAGTTTCACCGGCAGAGCGCATAAACCATGGTATATTTGTTCTATATTTACCATTAAATTTATCTATATCAGAAATAACATTTCGGAAGAAAAAGTCTGATTGAGTATCATTTGGACTCAGTTTACAATGATAATCTAATATTAAAGACTGAATTTCATCATGATGAGCAATAAGATACTTATTAGCTTCTTCCCAATTTTCTTTCCAGATTATTTCTATATCAAAACTCTCTGCTTTCTTAACAAAAAAAGTATCTTCTTGATCATCTACCCATAAAACTGTTATGTTTTTATTTGTCATACTTATTTAGTTTAAAATCAAGTCTATATGTCACAGGAAATTCAAATGTTGGATTTGACAATACTTTAACACCCTTTCCATATTTATTCATTAAAGATGCTATGTCATATCCACCAAGTCCAGAATGTTTTGACATAGTACTAGAGGTCGTTTCACCATATCTTAAAATATCATCATTTTTCAAACCATTGGCTAATGGCCATCCATTATTCTCTACGTATATAACAACACTATTAGCTTTTATTTCATATGAAAAATGAATATAATTATTTGTCCTATTCTTAAAGCCATATTCTATAGCATTACTTACTATATTGTCTAATATACGAGATAAAGCTTTAGGGGGAAAATAAATAATGACTCTTTTATATTTTACAGGAATATGATTTTTTGAGTAATCGCCACTGAAACATTCAATTTGTTTTTGGAATTCATATGTAAAATGAGAATCTCTATTATTATTAATATATTTATCAATGAAAGAAATTATATCTATTTCCTCTATATTATAAATTTGATTCTCATTCATTGTAAAATTATCTATATTCGAACCTAATTTATCTATAAGATTTTCTATGTCTGATAATAGATTTTCTATTGTTTGTCCAGATTTTGAATCGTATATTGATTTTGTGTCAATTATTCCTTCATTATTATTAATTTCCATCCTTAATACATCCCAAGCAGAATTAATCCTTGATATAATCTGTCCTGTGGCATGTTTCTTTAAATGTATATCTTTCTGATAATCTTTGAATTGTTGTTCCATCTTTATGGTCAGATCAGAATATACCTTATGAATTTGTTCATTAATATATTTTTTCTGCTCTTCTATATCTGGAACAGGTATCAACAATTTGAGAAAATCATTCTTCTTAATATGAGTAGTCGTGCCATAACTTAGTCTGGATATCTGGTAACTTATAACATCTGATAAAATTATCCATTTAAAATAATCTAAATCTATTGTTATTTTAGTAGATGTATTATCCTCCAATCTAATAAAATAAGTCAATGATTCTGTTTCAATAATTTCAGGATTTGTATCAACTTGAATTGTGCCTATTTTAACCTTTCCATCAATTATTTGAATCGCCAATGCATTTTGTCTCAGTATATAAGTATGTTTTATATTTAAATCTTCTAATGAGCTTTCTTTTATAATATAAGTAGGGTCATCTGAAAGATTTTTGATTTTAATCGTCTCTAATCCATATATATCTTCTTCTTTCTTTAAATCAGTATCTACGAATTTGACGATTTCAGAGATTTTATAATAGTTTCCTTTAATCGATGGTAATACTATAATATAACGCTGTGGACTTAAAATAGAATCTTCTATATCTGAAGCGTGAATTACTCTGCAATATTCAGAGTCTTTAAGACATAAAGACATTTCTTCTAATAAACTATCAACTTTTAATGTTTTTTTACGATGTGCCCTGCTAATAGAAGAAAAACTAGAACCATCAATCATCAAAATATTATCTGATGATTCTTTACATATTTTAACAACAGAAATCTGAATAGATGAAATATTTGATAATAAAGATGGTAATTGAATAGCAGCTTTGATATAATGTCTATCTATAAGTCCTTGTCTAATGCTTTTTTCTGGATTAGAATTATATAATACTTCCGAATTTAAAGCTGCGATTATGAAACCATTATCATATAATTTGTTTTTAATTATTTCTTCAATGGTTTCCCATTCACGTAATACACCTTTGCCTTTCAGTCCGTACGGCGGATTCATAATGACATAATTAGCCTTTGTTTTGTCTTTTTTGATTTCTTCAAAAGAGTCTTTAAGCTTAATATCAGCCTTGACATTTAATGCTTCTAATCTTATTTGGCACAAAGCCCAAGATTCGGGATTGATTTCACTGCCAAATATATTACATCCAGCTGGTAAATAATCAACTTCTGTAGCTAATCCGGCAAAAGGTAAATAAATATTTGATCCTTCTGGAATTTTCTCTAAGGATGTGAGAAATATGGATAGCTCCTGTGGCTGAGTATGTATAGCTCTATCTCCAATTACAGATTGATTATATACATCACAGCATGATAAAATCACGCTTTTATAATCTTCTAATAAAATAGAAACTTCATTATCAGAGAGATATATACGTAAGTCTGAAGCGTCCTTTGATAGTATTGATATTATTTCTTTATTAGCATTATCCTTATGATATTCAATGTATAAAGATATAATCAGACTTTTATAAGCATCATTAAGTAGATTTGTAGTAGAAACATATTTGTTTATACTTTTAAGTACATCAGTTGTCATCTTCTTAATGTTTTTTGATACACTTTAAATCGTTTTCTAGCTGTGTAGTGCTACTAGCTCCGACTAAAACTGATGTAACCGCTGGATGTTGTAAAACCCAAGCTAGAGACATCTCCGCCAAAGTTTCTCCTTTACTTTCAGCTTCAGCATTTAAAGCTTTAAGTTTATTAAGTAATTCTGGTGTTAAACTCTCTTTTTTTAGAGAATCTTCTCTAGACATTCTTGAATCTGCAGGAATACCATTTAAATATCTATCAGTAAGCAGACCTTGAGCTAATGGAGAAAATGATATAAAACCTATGTCTTCATGTGCTAATAAATCGATAATTCCATCTTCGATAGGAGATTGGTCTAATAGATTTAATCTACCTTGGTAAATTAGTAAAGGAGTATCATGTTCTCGTAAATATTTAATAGCGAATCTTGTAGCTTCTAATGGCCAACGTGAAATACCGACATATAAGGCTTTTCCAGAACGAACAATATCGACTAATGCTTGTAATGTTTCATCTAGAGGTGTATTAGGATCATAGCGATGGCTATAAAATAAATCTACATAATCTAAATGCATACGCTTAAGACTTTGATCCAAACTAGATATTAAGTATTTACGAGAGCCCCAATTGCCATATGGTCCAGGCCACATATCATAACCAGCTTTAGTACTGATAAAAAGTTCATCACGATATATTCGGAAATCATCATCTATTAGTTTGCCTAAAGTTTTTTCTGCACTACCATATGGGGGGCCATAATTGTTAGCTAAATCAAAGTGTGTTATACCACGGTCGAAAGCTAAATGTGCTATTTTACGACTTCTATTATAATTATCTATTTCTCCGAAATTATGCCAAAAACCTAAACTTACTTTAGGTAAAAGGATTCCACTCTTTCCACAACGCTGATATGCCATGCCGTTGTTATATCTATTTTCGTTAGCGATATATACTTCCATATATTTTAATTTTTATCAAAATTAATAAATAATATTATACTTTTCATACCTTTGTAGAAACAAATTAAATATTAAATGCACCTTTTAGAATGTAAGGAGGCTGTCGCTACGCAAGAATCTCTGCGTTTAAGTTCTCCTGTATCCCTAACTATAGAGTATGGGGATCAAATAGCACTTTTATCTCCTAATGGAGGAGGAAAATCATTACTAGTAGATTTATTACTCGGAAATCAAGCTCTTGATAGGGGTGAAATTCAATGGTATAATCGTGATGGTGAGTTGGGAATTTCCTATAAAATGTATAATTATTTGGAATTTCGTGATACTTATGGTACTTCGGCTGATAATCAGTATTTTTATCAACAAAGATATAGTCGCTCATTTCAAGATGATACTATGCCAATGGTTAATGGGAAACCTTTAATAGCACTTAGTAGTGGCGAGCTCAGACGTTACCATCTGGAAAAAGCTATTGCCACGCATCCAGAATTACTGATTCTAGATAATCCGTATATCGGACTTGATAAAGATGCAAGAGAGGAATTAACCAGTATGTTAACTGACATTGCCCTAAAAAAAGAAACACAAATAATTATAGTGGTAAGTAGGATTAAGGATATTCCTCCATTTATAAATCGAATTATCGGAATGCGAAATAGAACTTTTTTGGGAGATGTCAATCCTGACATATTTGAGCACGAAAATAGTGATTTACAGAAGGTAAGAGCTAAAGCAGATTCTATATTAAAATCTTCGGAGAAAGATGTAACTAGTGAGTCTGAGGATATAATTGATATGGAAAACTTGTGTATTAATTATGGAAATAAGAAAGTTTTGGATAATGTGAAGTGGAGTGTGAAGAGAGGGGAGCATTGGGTGCTTCGTGGTCGTAATGGCGCTGGTAAGTCAACACTTTTGAGTGTAGTATGTGCTGATCATCCTCAGAGTTATGCTTGTGAATTTAGTCTCTTCGGTCAGATGAGAGGAACTGGCGAAAGTATTTGGGATATTAAAAAGCGTATTGGTTATTTTTCTCCTGAATTACATAGAAGTTATTATAAGCCTGTATCTGCTATGGAAATAGTTAGTTCAGGACTTACTGATTCTATAGGTGTTTATAAAGAAATTACAGAAATTCAGAGTTGTCTTTGTCAGGATTGGATGGAAGTCTTTGGTATTAAAGACTTAGCAGATAAAAACTTTATGAAGTTATCTAGTGGGGAGCAAGGCTTAATTTTATTATGTCGTGCTTTCGTGAAGAATCCTGAATTATTAATTTTAGATGAGCCTTTTCATGGCTTAGATGAATCAAATCGTGAACGTGTCCATACTATTATTGATGCATATTGTGCTGTTCCTTCGCATACATATATTATGGTGTCCCATTATGCTGAAGAGATACCAAAAGAAGTTGACCATGTGCTTGACTTGACTCCAAAATTTTAACTTATATATAAAAAAATAACTGGATGAAAAATCCAGTTATTTTTTTGTATTTATTTCAGATAAAATCTCAATCTTAATTTGATGTTAATTTTTTAACCTTATCTTCATTAGGTGCATCATACCAAAGTTTATATTCTGCATCATTTTCATTTTCTATCCATTTGACGAAGTTAGGATAAGCTTCTTTAATATTTATATATTCAAGTGGATATCTGAATTTATTTTGACTGTCTAGAGGTATTTTAAGTGCCCACATATATTCACCATTAGGCATTAACTCATCTGTATCATACATATTAGCATTTGGAGTATGAATTTCTACAAGTTTAAGTGACCCTGTAATATTAAATATAAAAGGATTAATATTATCTGCAGATAATAGCTCTGGATCTACAGGATCATTAAATTCTATAGTAATACTATAATCTACAGGAGTTTTAGTATTACCATCTTCAAGTACATTAACTAAGACGTCACCAAAAACTTCTGAACAATCATCAAATAGAGGTATGGCTACTTTTTCAGTATTATTGTCAATG
>JBAYDV010000043.1:0-16548 GCA_041668045.1 Bacteroidales bacterium
AGCTAAAGCTATGGAATTCGTAAGAACCAGAGGAGAATCTCTTTTCGATGAAGGATCAGAAGGAAATGCTGTTACAAGAGGTTTTAAAAAGAATGGTATAGTTCCTGAATCTGAATATACAGGCCTTTTACATGGTAGAAAATTCTATTCTCATGCTAAAATGGTAGCAGAAATGAAGACTTATCTAAATAAAGTAAAAGAAAATAATGCATGGAACCCAAAAGAAGTTAAATCAACTATAAAATCTATCTTAAATCATTATATGGGAGTACCTCCTGAGAAATTTATGGTAGATGGTAAAGAATATACTCCTAAGACTTATCTAAAAGAATATTGCAAATTAAATCCAGATGATTACATCGAAGTTACTTCTGTTAAATCAGAACCTTATTGGAAACAAGTAGAATATAAAGTACCTGATAACTGGTGGCATAGTAAAGATTACTATAATGTACCTTTAGATGTATTTATGGAAGTACTTAAAAATGCTATAAGAAATGATTACACCTTAAGTATCGGAGGAGATGTATCAGAAGCAGGTTTCTTAAGAACTACTAATGTAGCTTTAATTCCAAGCTTTGATATTCCTTCTGAATACATAGATGACAATGCTCGTGTATTCCGTTTCTTAAATGGTAGCACGACTGACGATCATGGAATGCATCTTATAGGTTATTACACAGATAAAGATGGTAAAGATTGGTATCTAATAAAAGATTCTAGTTCAGGATCTAGAAACAACGACGAGACTGCTCCAGAATTTGGATACTATTTCTTCTCTTCTGATTACATCAAATTGAAAATGATGGGTTTCACAGCACATAAAGATGTACTGAAAAAATATATGTCTAAGTTTTAAACTTATCAATATAAAATAAATAATAGGGTGAAAATTAAAATAATTTTCACCCTATTATTATATCTAATATTTAATGATATGTTATCTCAAAAGTGTCATCTTAGCTTTCCAACTTTTAAGCTTCTGGTCTTTTACTTTATTAAAGACTTCTTCAGCTTTTAAACGACTGATTGATACATAAGTCACGTAATCTTTAACATCTATAATTCCAACTTCGCCTTTAACAAGTCCACCTTTTTTATATAAAAAGCCCGCAACATCTATTTTGTTAATCTTATTTTTTTTACCCTTATATATAAAAAGAGTCTTCCATTCAGGAAGAGGAACGGGAGGACAGTTTTGTGGCAATGTTACGTCTTCGGAATTTTCATCTATATAGTCAGGGACTGCTTTATCAGTCTCTATCAATACATAAGAAATACCTGATTCATGCATACGTGCAGTTCTACCATTTCTATGAATAAATGCATCTTCACTCTGAGGAAGATGATAATGTATAATCGTCTTAATCTCTGGAATATCTAAACCACGAGAAGCTAAATCAGTAGAAACAAGCACATTAACGCTACCACCTTTAAATTTAGTAAGAGAACGATCTCTATCACGCTGTTCCATACCTCCATGTAACGTTTCGTTAAAAATACCATTATCATAGAGAAAATCACTTACTTCATCTACTGATTCTCTATAATTACAAAATATTATTACGCTCTCACGTCCTGTCATACATACTAATTTCAAGAGTACATCGAGTTTATGGTCAGAGGTGGTATGTACCTTTTTTATAGTTAATTTACCTTCATCTTCTTTATCTTTTACTTGGAAATCCAGTCTTTCCAGATTTTTTAACTGTATAAATTCTGGAATTTCAGTAGCAAAGGTGGCAGAAGTTAATACTTTTTGAGCACTCGCAGGTACATGATCAATAATAGCTGACATTTCATTTTCAAAACCAAATTCTAAAGATTTATCAAATTCATCTAATATTATAGTTTTAATTTTAGAAGGGTCAAAAGTGCCTTTCATTATATGATCTTCAAGACGACCTGGGGTACCTACTATTACTTGAGTAGGATACTCAAGGCTTCTTCTCTCTATCGCTAAGCGATGTCCACCATAGCAACAACAAATTTTCATGCCACTTGACAGGTCTCTAAAAACTTGTTCTATCTGCTGAGCTAATTCTCTAGAAGGTGCTACGATGATAGCTTGTACATAATCAGACTCAGGGTCAAGTACTTGCAAAAGGGGAAGTAAAAAAGCTAATGTTTTACCAGAACCTGTCGGAGAAAGCATTATTATATCGTGATCTGGAGATGTGGCTAAAGCCTTCTCCTGTAATTTGTTTAGTGTATTTATATTTAAATGCTCTAAAGCTGTATTTATCAATTTATTCATAAGTGGCAAAAGTACACAAACTTATTAAGAGTTAATGGAAATTTAGTATTATATTTACAGAATTATGAATGAAAATATTAAAATAGGTGATATAGTCCGTTTCTTAGATGAAATTGGAGGAGGTCGCATTACTGGTTTTAAAGGTAAAGATATAGTATTAGTAGAAGATGAAGATGGTTTCGAGATACCAACTTCTAAAAAAGATATAGTAGTAGTAGAATCTGCTGAGAATTCCTCCATAGACACAGAAGAAACTCAAGAGGAGATAATTACTCCAAAAAAAGAAGAAATAATAGAGCCAAAAGCGCCAGAAGTATCGTCTAATATAAAGCCTTCTATATTGGATGATATTCTACCTACATTAGAAAATTGGAACGAGGATGATTTCGATATAGAGATGTGCATTGTTCCTGCCATTAATAGAGATTTTGAAGTTTTTATGGTTAATAATACTTCTATGTCATTATTATTTACTTTTTCTATTATGGTAAATGAAAAATGGAAATTAATACGTTCCAGTAAGGCAGAGCCTCGTCATATAGTTTCATTAACTGATATTAAAAAAGAAAAAGTGGATGATTTTTCTAGAGTTTTAGTTCAAATAATATATTTTTCTAAAAATACTAATTACGAAATGAGAGCTCCTTTAAATGTAGAGAAGAAAATCTCATCTAGTAAATTTTTTAAGATAGGTTCATTTAAGTATAGTAAATATTTTTCTAGTCCAGTACTCTCATTTAATTTGCTTGACGACAAGAAAGAAGAAATACGACCAAAAGAAAAATATTCCAAACCACTCTCAGGTGTTAAAATTTTAGATAAGATAGACCTTTCTAAATTCGAAAAAAAAGAAAAAAAGGTGAGGAGAAAAATTTTCTAACATCTGTAATCTAGATTACTTTTTAAGCCTATCGTATGTAGTAACTTCGCACCATAATTAAAATATTATAAATTATGGAATTAAATAAAAATACAATCGTAGGAGATATCGTTAAGATTAATTACCAAATCGCAGATGTTTTTAATAATCATAATATAGATTTCTGCTGTAATGGAAACAGATCATTAGAAGTAGTCTGTGCTGAGAAGAATATATCAACCGACCAAATAATAGATGAGATTCAAGCTTTAGATATTAAAAAAGATAATGATTTAGACTTTGATTCTTTGGATTTATCTTTCTTAATAGACTATATATATAACGCTCATCATCAGTATGTTCGCCGAGAAGGACCAAAGATAGTTTCATATCTTGATAAGACTATCGATGTTCATGGAAATAATCATCCAGAACTATTTCAAGTAAGAACTTTATTTATTGATAGTCTTGAAGCTTTATCGTCTCATTTAGGTAAAGAGGAACAAATATTATTTCCTTATATAAAAGACATAGAAGAAGCATCAAAGATATCAGATAGGGTAGTAGAACATCACTGTGGAACAGTTAGTAATCCTATTCGCCAAATGATGACTGAACATGATATCGAAGGTGAGAGATTTAGACAAATTTCAAAACTCACCAATAATTATGCTATGCCAGAAGATGGATGTAATACTTATAAATTAGCTATGGATAGATTAAAAGATTTTGAGGAAAATCTTCATAAGCATATACATTTAGAAAATAATATATTATTTCCAAAAGCTATAGCACAAGAAAAAGTTTAATAAATTTATAAAAATTCATTGTTTAATTGTAAAAAAAACATCGTGTTAAACGATGTTTTTTTATATAGTTAACTATGCCTTTTCGTCAATACCTTTATTGTTTAACTGATAAAATGTACCACGCTTTTCTTCCATTCGTGTAATAATCTCTTCATTCTCAAGCACATCCAGGTATTTATTTATCTCGCTTATATGATGTCCTAAAGAAATAGATAAATCATCTAAAGTACATGGTCTTCTAGAAATCATCTCTACGATAGCCTTTTCTATATCACCTTTATAAGATTGTATTCTTTTTCTATTTGGAGCTGCACTAATTATAGAGACATATTTTATATCCAAGTATTTTACGATATCCTCTAATTGTCCCCTGGTAGCACTTACAAGATGTTGTACACTTCCTGGACGATCAAGAGTATTCAATTGAACAGAACTTGGATTAATCTTAGGTATAACCTCTTTGAATAAATCTAATTCCTCTTTAGAGTCATTATATCCTGGTAAAATAAAGATTTCAAGATCCATTATTCTTCTTTTACCATCTAATTTGCTTTTTTCTAATTGTAATTTTCTGAAAGCTATAATTCCTTCTATGTATTCATTGATATCTATATCTCTGAAAGGCCTGTTTATCCTCTTAAAAGCTAGTTTAGACACTGCGTCCAGAGATGGAAGTACTATATCTGCATTGACTATTGCCTCGCGTAAAGCTGGGTCTGATAGTAATGTGCCATTGGTTAGTACTGCTACATTAACATTTGGTCTATGTTCTTTAAGAAAAGAAAGAATATGGCCTATTTTACTGTTAAGAGTAGGTTCTCCACTTCCGGAAAAAGTAAAAGTATCAGGATCAGGATTATTTTCGAAATAATCTAGAAGTTCTTCTTTGATTTCTTTTTCTGAAATATATTCGTCCTGTTTAATCGTTAGTTTATCAGTTTTACCTACTTCACAATAAACACAATTTAAAGAACATACTTTTTTAGGCACTAAATCTATACCAAGAGACATTCCTAGTCTTCTGGAAGGCACAGGGCCAAATAAATGTTTATACATAATAGCTTGTCAAATTTTTATTTATGCAAATTTAATAAAATATTAATGATAAAATAACTAATTTTAAGTATTATATTACGGAAAATTACCTATTACTACTTATTGTAAAAGGTATTTAATTATAATAAATTTGTAACATTAAAATAATAAGGATATGAATGAATTAGTATTAATAAGACACGGTCAATCTTTATGGAATTTAAAGAACGTATTTACCGGATGGGTAGATGTCCCTTTATCATCTAATGGTATCAAAGAGGCACAAGCAGCAGGGGAAACTCTATCTGAGATAGAATTTAATGCTGTCTACACCTCAGTTCAAATAAGGTCAATAGAAACTGCTATGATAGCTTTAGCCTATAACAGGAGCTCTAAAAGCCCTGTGGTGATTCATGAAGAAGGGAAAATGAAAGAGTGGGCTAAGATCTATAGTGAAGAAATGAAAAATGATATTATTCCAGTATATAGCGACTGGCATCTTAATGAACGTTATTATGGTGAGTTGCAGGGACTTAATAAAGCTGCTACAGTAGAAAAATATGGAGAAGAACAAGTTCATCAATGGAGAAGGAGTTATGATGTCCAGCCTCCTAATGGCGAATGTTTAAAAGATACAGCAGCGAGGACTATTCCTTTTTTTAAAGACAATATACTTCCTCGTTTGGCCAAAGGAGAAAGGATATTAATTTCTGCTCATGGTAATAGTTTAAGGTCTATAGTAATGTTTCTAGAAAACCTTAGTCAAGAAGAAGTCTTAAAATTAGAAATACCTACTGGAAAACCTATTATATATAAATATATAGATGGAAAACTTACTAAGTAAATTTAGAATTAGATAGCACACGTTTTATGTTTTTATAAAGGAAAGCCATGTAAATAATTATATTTACATGGCTTTTTAAAAAAAATGATCTTGAAGTACAATTAATTTATCATATAATGATATTTAATTATCTAAATAATTAGCTACTGCAGTAGCTCTCTGTGATACATGTGAACGAAGATATGTTACTGCTGATGAATAACCACTTACACCTTCTTCTGAAGCATAATCTTCTATAAGTGAATTATATGTATCGTATAATGAATTCATAGTAGTAGAAGTATATACATCTTCGACGAAACTCTTTAAATCAGCTTTATACTCGTCCTTATATTCATCTATCTTCATTATATTATATATAAGTGGCCAATCATCAGATACATCTGATAAAGAAAGCTCTATGCTTCTATCGTCATCTATTAAAGCTTCATTATTATCCCATGGAATCCAATTTAATAAACCTGTAGTTAAATCATTATATAGATAATAATTATGAGTCATGTTGCCGTAAGTATCCCAGTTTTGTATTACTGTATTAGCAGCTAACCATTTAATAAATTCAGAAACATTTAAAGTCTTTTCAAGATTTGAACGCCATGTGTCAGGGTCATCATTAAGTGTCTCAGTATCATTAATGGCATTATAAAGACTTAAAACATCTGAATAATCAGCATCATCTTCGTTAGTTTTTTTCATAAATTCATCTTCATCATAAGTACCTTCTGCAAAACTTGCTGCATCACCTTCAGGTTTGTAAAGATTTCCGTCATTATCATCGAACTGTGTATCTATTACAGTATCATCGACTTCTTCTACTAAAGTATAAACTCCGTAAAATTCATTTCCATCTCCATGATTGACATATACTATACAGAAACGTGTATGAGGTGCTGGTACTCCGAAAGAACGAAATAAATCAGCTGTTACTTTTTCTCTCATTAGAGAGGCATCATCAAAATTATTATTTAAATTTAATTGTTTGAATCCATAAAAGCGTTGATTTTTTAGATCTGGATAATCATCCTCATATTGGTCAAAATCTAATTTAAAGGATAATTTTGATGATCCTGATTGATATGCTCTTTGGAGACTAGAATTTCCTTTGTAACGAATACCAACATGATACCATTCTATATCATTATAGTATAGAGAACAATCTACCCAGTCTGGGTCATCATATGAAACATCTTGAATAAAGCCATCGGTCATACCTTGGCCGCCACCGCCCATGCCGGGCATTGGGCCTCCAAAGTTTCCTCCCATGCCTGGATTAGTACTTCCAAAAATGTCTTCTAGATTTTCCTGCATATCTTCCCATTTATCACTATCTATGACGATTTCTAATTTCATAACACTTGAATCATCGAATACTTCATCATAATTAGGATCTACGTTTTTACTATGAGTAGCTTCAGTCCAATCTGAATAATCTTCATTATCTACCGTTTCTTCAGTGGTAGATTCTATAGCATCTTCGCTATCGCAACTATGCAATACTAACGAACTAGTACTTATTCCTATAATAGATATTAGTAGGTATTTGTTTATTTTTTTCATAATACTTTTATATAACTTATTAATTTTATGTTGCTAAGGAATAGTATTATTCGTTCTATTTGAAAAAATATCTACCAATAGCTTGATTTTATCTATATAATCTATTTTTTTGTCAAATTATTGACAATATATATTACATTTTTCCACCTTTTTATTAACTTGTGGAATTGTTAAGAATGATTAATTATTATAAATTTTTTAAAATAAATTAATATGTTACAGATAAAAAAAATTCAAGAACTTTTGGGAAAAGAGACTAATTTATTAGAATTTTCTAATCCAAAAGTAGATAAAAAGATGTTAACTCTTCCAAGTAAGGAATTTGTTGATGATATATTTATTCCTTCAGATAGAAATAACCGCGTAATTGGTAATCTTTCATGGCTATATAATACTGGTAATTTAGCTGGTACTGGTTATGTTTCAATTTTACCAGTAGATCAAGGTGTAGAACATTCAGGTGGAGCCTCTTTTGCTAAAAACCCTATGTATTTTGATGATGAGAATTTAGTGAAATTAGCAATGGCTGCCGGGTGTAATGGTATAGCTTCTACTCTTGGAGTGTTAGGATTAGTTTCTAGAAAATATGCTCATAAGATTCCATTTATCGTGAAACTTAATCATAATGAATTATTGACCTCACCTAATACTTTTGACCAAATTATGTTCGCTTCTGTCGATCAGGCATATAATATGGGTGCAGCTGGTGTTGGTGCTACTATATATTTTGGTTCAGCCGAGTCCGATAGACAGATAATAGAAGTAAGCAAGGCTTTTGCTCATGCTCATGAAAAAGGTATGTTTACTATTCTGTGGTGTTATTTACGTAATAGTGATTTCAAAAAAGATCAAGATTATCATGCTTCTGCAGATTTAACTGGTCAGGCTAATCATCTTGGAGTTACTATTGAGGCTGATATTATTAAACAGAAACTTCCAGAGAATAATGGTGGTTATTTGGCTATGAATAAAGATGGTAATAAGTTTGGTAAATATGATGAGAGAATGTATTCTGAATTAAGTTCTGATAATCCTATAGACTTAGCACGTTATCAACTTCTAAATCAGTATGCTGGTCGTATTCCTTTGATTAATTCTGGTGGAGCTTCTGGTAAAAATGATATGGCTGCTGCTGTGAGAACTGCCGTCGTTAATAAACGTGCCGGAGGTACAGGCCTGATTCTTGGAAGAAAAGCTTTTCAAAAGTCTTTTGAAGATGGTGTAGAGATTATTGAAGCTGTACAATCTGTTTATCTTGAGAAAACTATAACTATCGCATAGTTATATTAATACATAAATAAATGATATGGAAAAAATGAAATTTAGAAATTTAAACAAAGGTAAATATCCTTCAGAATGTACTACTATTATCGTAGGAAAGAATGCGACTGCAGATGGTTCAAGAATAGTAGCACGTTCGGAAGATTGGGATGCTCTTGAAGCGAAAAATCTTGAAATATATAGTGATACAGATAATGGACCTGAAGAATTTATAGCTAGAGATAGCCCTTTCCGTTGTAAATTACCGAAGAAGGCTTATGGATATACAGCTCTTGCACCATATTGTCTTCCTGGACATTGGGGCAGTGCAGGTTTTAATTCTCAAGGTGTAGGTATGAGTGCTACAGAAAGTATTTTTAGTAGCGAAGCAGTACTAAAGGTCGATCCATTGGTAGAGACTGGTTTAGCTGAAAACTGTGTATTTAATATCGTATTGCCATATATAAAAACAGCGAGAGAGGGAGTCTTAAGACTTGGTAGCTTGATAGAAAAATTTGGTATTGCCGAGGGATTTGGAATAGGTTTTATAGATAAAAATGAAATCTGGTATCTTGAGACGGCATGTGGTCATCGTTGGTTGGCTTGTCATATGAAAGATGATCAGTATTTCTGTACAGGAAATCAGAGTCGTTTTCGCGAGTATGATCCAAATGATAAGGCTAATTTCTTGGCTTCTAGTGATTTAATTGAATTCGCAGTTGAAAATAAATTGTATAATCCTAAGGATGGTGCATTTGATTTTCATAAGGCTTATAGTCGTGATGAGAAATTGGATACTACTTATAATTATCCTAGGGTATGGGCTATCCAAAAGATGTTTAGTCCAAAGATTAAAAATGATGTGACTAAGAATACTTTTCCTGTTTTCGCTTTTCCTAAGAATCCGATTAGTATTACAGATTTAAGAACTGCTTTCCGTTTTCATTATAATGGGACTGAGCATGATCCTTATTTGAATAATAATCCTAAAGAGCCATATCGTCCTATTTCTATTATGAGAACTACTCAGACTCATATTTTGCAAGTTAGAGCTGAGCTTCCAAAGGCTATAGGGGGGGTCGATTATATGGCAATGGGTATGGCAGCTCTTGGCGTGTTCCTACCTTATTATCAGGGTATTACCAGTTATCCAGAGCCTTATACTAAAGGAACAAATAAATCAAGTGCTGATTCTGCCTATTGGAAATTCCGTAAAGTGCAAGCTTTGGGTATGACTAATTATAATAAGTATGCTCCTGTGATTCAAGAGTTTTATAGTAAGTTCGAGGCTGAGACTGATCAACGTATGAAGGAGATGGAAATGTCTTATCTTAAAATTTATAAGACACAACCTATTCGTGCCAAGGAATTAGTGCAAGAATTTTCAGACAATATTTTACTTTCAGCTTTGGAAGCGACAGATGAGTTAATTGAGGATTTATTTACACGTATTACTATAGATATTCAAGCTGAATATGAATTTCACGGTGCTTAGTGAATTGTTATAGTTTTCGTAATCTTATATATAAAACCCAAGATGGTTTAACTAGATTTAGTTACCTTCTTGGGTATTATATTTATTTTGAACGGTTTTTATTAAAATTTTGAGAATGCTTCTCTGATTTTGGCATATGCTTCACCGAATATTTTTTCGTCTCTGCCCATTAATGGATAATTTTTGTTGGCCAGGATAGGTATAACTTTTACCGGGAATTTTTTTGCTTCGTATATATTTCCAATTATAGAGCGAAAAGCTTTGCCATCTACTGGTTGATAAAATGGTTCGAATTGATTTTCCAGACCTTTTCTTCGAGGTTGTGCACCATGAAGGAATGTTTCATCGTCTCCACCATAGAATCCTAATTTTTGAAGCCAATAGTTAGCTTGTAAAGACATTACAAGTACATATTTGATGGTTGGATTTTCATTTAGAATCCATTCTATATGAGAAAGGCCTTTAACTGCATTTTCCTCAGGAATCAGTACTCTTTTCCCTTTTAAGGGTGGAGTTACATAGTCATTACATAGATTGGTTATATATGCCTCTGAGTGCCTTACATGGTTATTCGTGACATAAGAGATATGTTTAAATAAATTACGAGCTTCTACATTACGACTACGTTCACCATCGTCTTCTGGAAATTCTCTAAAAAAATAGTCTGCGAACATGGCTACTTCTGTTACTGTATCTGACCATTGTAGGTTTGAATCTTCTCCGACTACTAATACTTTGGCAGGTAATGTTGGTTTTAAATCTTTTGATCTCATAATTTATATGTTATTTACTTTTGAATCCCACAAAAATACTAAAAGTTAGTGATATTTAGTATAATTTAATATATTTATACCTTTAAATGCAAGGCATAATTTTTGATAAAATATTAGTTAAATAATAAATAAAATAAAATGAAAAAAATATTCTTATTAATATCTATAGTTTTAATCTCAGTTTTCCAATCCTTTGGTTTTAACCAGAATATTAGAACAGGTACAGTTAAACCATCAAAAACCAATGAGGTTCAATTAGAAAAAGGTAAAGTTGATATATATGATTTTGGAGAAATAAAAGTACATGCTTATGCTACTAATGATTTAATGAATGATTATGTATTAATTCTGGAAAAAAATAAAAAGGCTGTTATGATAGAATCTCCTGCCTTTTTCGATAATTTTAGTGAATTAAATGAATATATCTTAGATAGAGGTATTAAAATAAAAGGGATGTTGATTCCTTATCATCCTTTCGGGGCTAAATTTTTAGATGAACCTAGTATGAAAGGGGTGAAGGTATATTCTACAGAAAGAGTTATAAATTATTGGAGTAATGGATATGGAGCTGTTATGGCAGAGGGTATTCCAAAAGCTTTTGGAGATAAACTTGATAGTAGCTTTTATGATAATATGACTATGATTACTGAGGGTAGGTTAAGTATAGCTGGTATTAATATGAATCTTATCAGAACAGTCGATGGCTTTGATGTTACTATTCCTTCCATTAATACTGTTTATGTTCATATATTGAATCATGATAGCCATTCTGAAATATTGAGCGCTGATCATTTGATTTCTTCTATCGAAGATCTGAAAATGTATATAGCTCATAATTATCAGACTTTTTTGAGCTCTCATCATGCTCCAGAGACTAAATTAAATGCTATAGAAAAGTTAACCTATTTGAAAGAGATGAAGAGCATAGCTTCTGAATCTAGTTCAGAATCAGAATTCTTTTCTAGAATGCAGTCGACATATCCAAAGTATAATGATAGATATTTATCTACTACTGCTAAACGCCTTTTCCCAAATAAGATCAAAGAAGGTGTAAATGTTTTCGCTACTTATGTAGTGAAACCTGGACAATTAGCTAATTTTAAAGATGCTTTTAAGAAAAATTTAGTTAATTCTCTTAAGGAGGAAGGTAATTTAGAAATGAGATTGTATCAGAGTGAGAATGATGAGAATGTGTTGTTCTTATATTCAAGATGGAAAACTAAAGAAGCTTATATTAAACATAAAAATACTTCTTATTCTAAAAATTTAGCAAAGGTTGGTGAAAAATTATTAGTAAAAGAACCTGTTAAGTTATATGTAGATGAGTTAGATAATGACTAATAGCATCCATCATAATCATAATCATAGCCATGATGTAAGTCATCTAAGTGGAAGAAAATTGCTATGGGTTAGTATTTTAAATTTTTCTATAACACTTTTTCAAATAGTAGGTGGTATTATTTCTAATAGCTTATCTCTGCTGTCTGATGCTGTTCATAATCTTGGTGATTCGACTGCTATATTTATAGCTTTTATTGCGAACAAGGTGAGCAGAAAAAACCCAGATGAGTCGCACACTTTTGGCTATAAAAGGATAGAGATTTTGGCAGCTCTATTTAATGCCACTGTGCTTATTGCCATAAGTGTTTTTCTTTTTTATGAAGCTTATTCTCGTTTTTTGCATCCTGAGCCTATAAAGGGTAAGGTGATGTTTATAGTAGCATGTTTTGGTTTGTTGGCGAATTTAATATCTGTAGTGATTTTGAATGATAGTAAGAATCATAATTTGAATGTTAAAGCTGCTTATTTGCATCTAATGGGTGATACTTTATCTTCTGTAGCTGTTATTTTAGGTGGTATAGCTATTTGGAAATGGAATATTATCTGGATAGATCCTTTAGTGACTGTTCTTGTGAGTGTGTATATTATTTATCATACCTGGCATATCGTAAAACAGACTGTTGATATTCTTATGCAGAAGGTACCTGATAATATCGATGTGAAGGAGATTAAAAGAAAGATAGAGCTTCTTGAGGAGGTGCATGATATTCATCATTTGCATGTTTGGAGATTGGATGATAATATTATTCATCTTGAGACTCATATTAATCTTGAGAAGAATGTAAGTATGAAGGAGATGATGAGTATTAAACATAAAATAGAGGAGTTAATTCATGAGAATTTTCATATTTCTCATACTACATGCCAAATGGAGTTCTTTGGCGATGATAATGAAAGAAAATTAATAGTAAATTAGCCAAAAGTAATGGATGATAATAAATATATTAAAGATAGATATGCTGCTATAAGGAGGTCTTCGTGGGTAGGTATAGTAGGTAATGGTTTATTAGCTATTATGAAAATAACTTTTGGTATAATAGCTGGGTCTGCTGCTGTAATAGGTGATGGTATTGATTCTGCTACTGATATTATTGGATCTATTATTACTTTCTATGTAAGTTCTGTAGCTAGTTTACCTCCTGATAAAGAACATCCTTGGGGGCATGATCGTATAGAATCTATCGCATCTAAAGTTATAGCTATATTTATTTTATTCGCTGGTATTCAGTTACTTATAAATACTTTTCAGGGTTTAATGAATGGAGAAGTAAAAGAAATGCCGGGAAAGGTAGCTGTAGTGGTTACGGCTATTTCTATAGTTTGTAAGGCTATTATAGCTTCGTATAAATTTAAAGTATCTAAAAAGACTGATAGTAAGATGGTTAGAAATGATGCCATTAATATGAAGAATGATATATTTCTTTCTTCAGCAGTATTGATTGGTTTAGGTGTTATGTATTGGACTGGACTTCCTATAATTGATACTATAGTTGGTATTCTCTTGGGTGTGTGGATTACATGGACTGGAATAAAATTATCTCTTGAGGCGAATGGTTCTCTACTGGATGGTATTGATAATGGAGAGGCTACTTATAAAAAATTGTTCAATATAATTAGTAATACACCTGATGTATATAATCCTCATAAGGTTAAAATAAGGAAATTAAATAATCTATATGATATTACTTTGGATGTAGAAGTTAATCCAAATCTTTCTGTAAAAGAGGGGCATGATATCGCTAAAAACTTAGAAAATAATATCAAAAAACAATTAGTTACTGTTTATGACGTTTTAATTCATGTGGAACCTAGAGGAAATATCGAAGATGAAGAATTTGGATTAGCTCCTGAGGATTTCAAAAATTAAATCATTTCGTAACTTGCTGTTTGGATTGGTACTTCAAGATTTTTAAGTACCTTTTCTAATAAAATACCTTCTTTTTCATCGAAATCATATCCAAAACTAGCTCGAATACCTTGTAGAATGAGTTGTACGGCACGTTCCATAGCTATAGGTAGATTGTCTCCTTGAAGTAAAGAACCAGTTAAAACACTAGTAAAAGTGTCACCTGTTCCAGGGTAATGAGCCGGAAGATAAGGACATGTTATTTTCCAATATCTGTTTCCAACTCTGTTATATGCATATACTGATGTTTTTTTATCATCTTCTAACACAGGTACGCTTGTTACTATGACTATCTGAGGGCCATTAAGAGATAATTTATGCAGACTTTCTTTTATATCATTATCAGTATATTTAACAGGTAATTTGTTTCCCAAAAGAAGTTCTAATTCAGTAACATTAGGAGTTATGACATCTGCTGATTTAATCAATTCTCTCATAGCTATAACCATATCTTGATTATAGTTAGCATATAGCTGTCCATTGTCACCGAGAACTGGATCTACTACTACCAGACTATCTTTACTACTGAAGTCTTTATAAAAATTAGATAATATTTTCACCTGACGAGGAGAACCTAGATATCCAGAATAAAAGGCATCAAATTTTACATTATCCTTTTTCCATTGGGCGATAATTTTCTCCATTTCATCTGTTAAATCCAAGAAAGTGAATTCAGGATAATCAGTATGATTAGATAACAATGCTGTAGGAAGTGGACATACATTAAAACCCATTATAGAAAGGGTAGGAATAACTACGTTAAGAGAGACTCTTCCAACCCCACATAAATCATGAATAGCGACTACTCTTTTAAGTTTATTTTTTAGCATTTTTATTTTTTTTAGGACAACACAGCTTGTTCACAAATATGATATATAGCCTTAAAATGTTTCTTTCCTTCACTGATATATATTTCATTATTAAAATTTTCTAATGAATTAATATGATCCAGAAATTTATTAATTTCTTCTTTTGGAGGAAGCATATAAATAAAATCAGTTGGTATTAAATATTCTTTTTTTTCTATATCAAAAAAGCTATTTAAAAGGAAAAATTGAATTTCTTCCATAAAACTCATGGATAATTCTATATTATTATTTTTGGCATCTTTCCAATAAGTTATCATAACATCTGAAAGAAGTTTTGGCTTAATTTGAAATATATTAAAAATGCCTGGTAAAGAAGTTTTATCATTATCAGTGATGTAAGACTTAGCAAGGCAAAAATAACTATTTTCAGCAGCGACTTCATTAATACTATCACTATCGCTTTTTAGACGAAGAGCGATTAATACAAAGGCTAAACCAACTGTTTGTAAATTAGAATGTTTTAAATTTATTAAATCTACACCTTTATTTTTTTGTACTTCTTCATAAAGTTTAACCATAGTATCGACACATTCACTTTGTCTGCCATAAGTAAAAGAATCATTTACGGTTTTTGCTAATTCTGTTATATCCATATTTTCGAATAACCTTCGTTTTAATTATGTGTTACAAATATAGACATTATTTAAAATATATTTAATATGTTAACCAATTTTCGATATTTAATACTTTCCATTCATTTTCAAAATTAGGAGTAAAAAAACCTTTGTTCATATAAGATATTATCTCTTTTTTACTAAAAAAGGCACCACCAGATAATTCTTCAGATGGAGTAATTAGGCCTGAATATCTTGTTTTGAAAACATTTACAAGTTCTTTTTCGATTTCGCTCTCGAAAATATATTTAGATACGAATTTAGCTTCGAAATCTGATATTCCTATTTCTTCTTCTACTTCTCTTTTAAGTGATAATAAAAGTTCTTCTCCATAAGAAATATGTCCACCTACTGCTGTGTCCCATTTACTTGGTTGAATGGTTTTCCATGCAGGCCGTTTTTGAAGATATAGTTCGCCACGATTATTAATTACATGAAGATGCACTACAGGATGTAGTATCTTACTACCATTATGACAGATACCTCTTTTTTCTTTACCTATAACATTGCCTGATAAATCTACGACAGGTAACAATTCCTCAATGTCTTCTTCTGTTATTTCTTTCATATTAAGAAGTTATTTTTTTCTAAAAGACTAATAAATACTATTAACAAAAGTGTTAAATATACTTAGCTCCAAAGGAATAGATGGCATCTTCATAAATTTTGGCTGCTTCTGCCTTCCTATCTAAAAAAGCTATTCCTTCTTTTAAAAAACTAATTTTATTTTTTAAATATGGAAGTTTAATCAAATCTTGTACTGTTTCTGCGACACAAACATCGCCTGCGACACCTGCTATCAGGACTTCATCATAATTTTTAAGATCTACAGGAAGTTCTTTAAAATCTACGAGTTGACCATCAAAACTAGATAAAATACTGAACATTTCTGAATCAGGAGCAAAACCTTTACGATATGTATAATATCC
>JBAYDV010000044.1:0-16532 GCA_041668045.1 Bacteroidales bacterium
TCAAAAATTGTAGTACATAACCTACATTTTTATCTTCACTCTCTAATACGACCGCAGATCTTTCTGCTCTTCTACATACTGACCTTACCACATGACATAAAGAGGATACCCGAGGTTTAGATGGCAATATAAAAGATGTCTGTTTTGGCATTTTTCCTGTCATTTCATCTATATCCTTTTCGAGCTCATTTATATAGTTTAAAGGAAAGGAACCTAACTTTTTTGGTGGCACAGCAGAAGCCAAAAAAGCTTCCGAAAGAAATAATATCTCTTCTATCTTTTTTAATTTAGCATCAAATTTATCAGGCAAATCGCACCTTAATAATCCGATATATGAGACTAATTCATCTAGATCTCCACAAGCTATTATTCGAGGATGATTCTTAGATACTCTCTCCCCTCCTAATAACGAAGTTTGACCTTTATCACCCGTCTTAGTATAAATTTTCATTTCTATTTATTTTCTGATTAATACATCTTTTACTAAAATAGCAAAATAATTGTCATTTCTAAACATTTTATTTAATTTCGCACAAATTTTAAAAGCAATGGCATATAAAAAAATAGATCAATACGATGAAGACACTACTAAAGAATTAGCATCTCTTTACGAGAAAACGCTTAATTTACTTGGAGAGGATTCAACGAGAGAAGGTTTGATAAAAACTCCAGTCAGAGTAGCTAAATCTATGCAGTTTCTAACTCAGGGATATTATCAGAATGGGGCAGATATTCTTCGTTCAGCTTTGTTTAAGGAAGAGTATAAACAAATGGTCATTGTGAAAGATATAGAATTATATTCATTGTGCGAACATCATCTTTTACCTTTTTTTGGTAAAGCTCATGTAGCTTACATTCCTAATGGATACATTACTGGTCTTAGTAAAATAGCTAGAGTCGTAGAATGTTATGCGCGTCGTCTTCAAGTACAAGAAAGATTAACTGTTCAAATTCGTGATTGTATTCAGGATACTCTTAATCCTCTTGGTGTAGCTGTAGTTATAGAGGCATCTCATATGTGCATGCAAATGCGTGGTGTCCAAAAACAACATTCTATTACTACGACTTCTGCTTTTACTGGTACTTTTCTAAAAGATGAAAGAACTCGAAATGAGTTTTTAAATCTTCTTGGTATATCTCAAAAATAAATCTAAGCTAAGATTTTAGCTACTAGTTCTGTTAAAAGTTCCCCATCTGTGGCATTGCCTCTCATATTTGATTTGCTTCTATAGTCGCATTCGCTTATACATGAGATTATATTTATTAATTTAAATAAACTATAATTTTTAGTAGCATCTATATATGGTTTGGCGTAGTCACCACGGGTGCTATAAAAACCACTATTCTTCGCAGCGAGCTCTAAACTATTGCCCTTGGCCATTTCTGCACTAATTTGTTCTACTCTAGAGAAGAAATAGAATAAAGTACCTATGGTCATTTGAATAGGATATTGCTTAGGTGATGCTCCAAAAAAGTAAACTATTTTATATACTTTATCTGCATCACGTACTGATAATGCACTTGTTAGCTCGAAGGTATTAAATTCTCTACTTATTCCTATATAATTTTCTATATCCTCTGAAGATATCGTTTTGCCTAAGTCGGCTTCAAGTAGCTTATCTGTCTCTAGTATCAATTTTCTTAATCCTGTACCTGCATTTTCTGTCATAAGGATAGCAGCTTGGGATGAAATCTTTTTTCCTTTTAGAGAAAAATAGTTTATTAACCAACGTGGTAGGGTTTCTTTGGATAATTGATTAGATTCGAATATTACGCATTTAGGACTTTTTGATAATTTCTTATAAAATTTAGTTCTACTGTCTAATTTACTTTCTGTAAGACACAGAACAAGAATAGTAGAATCCATTATATGATCAAGGTATATCTCGAAGTCTTTTATATTACGAAGTTTTTGAGCCTCTTTAATAATTATTACTTGATGTTCAGCCATCATGGGATATGCACTACATAGTGAAATGATATTTTTCACGGTAGTATCTTGCCCATATAGTATAGTTTGATTAAATTCTTTTTCTTCCTCTGTCAAGACTTTGTTTTCTATAAGAGTAGATATTTGATCAACAAAATATGGTTCATCACCAGTAAGCACATACACTGGAGATATTTTTCCATCTTTTATCTCCTGAGTAATAATATTAAATTCTTTTAAAGTGTCTTTCTTATACGACATATGACAAAAATACAAACAAATTTTTATCTTTGCGCTACAAAATAACATTATTTATAAATAATCCATGCAGACAGCTACTATTTTTGACCCTCTAAGAAAGAAAGAGGTGGCTTTAACACCAGAAGAAGAGGTGCGTCAGAATATCATATCATGGCTCAATACTGAATACCATATTCCTATGTCACTTATGATGTCTGAATATGCTTTCAAATTTAATGGATTAACTTACAGATCTGATATCGTGATATTTAATAGAGTTCCAAAACCTGTTATGTTAGTGGAATGTAAAGCTCCCGATATCAAAATAACACATACAGTAATTGAACAAGGGTTAAGATATAATAAAGTATTAAAAGTAAAATTTATGTTATTTACTAATGGAGTGCAGACATATATATGTAAATATGATAGCATCCAAGACAAATTTACTTTTATAAATAAGATACCCGAGTATAAAGAGATCATTAAATGAATTTTTTAAAAAAAACAATATTTAACATTATAGGTCAAGAAGCTAAGAATTTAAACACAAATGCTTATGTAATAGGTGGTTATGTTCGAGATAGCTTATTAGGCCGTAATAATACAGATATAGATATAGTCGTAGAAGGCAGTGGAATAAACCTGGCGAGTGCTGTCGCTAAAAAACTAGGTGTAAAGGTTAATATCTTTAAAAGTTTCGGTACAGCAATGCTGAAATATAAAGGAGATGAAATCGAATTCGTAGGGGCTAGAAAAGAATCCTACCGCAGAAATTCTCGTAATCCTATCGTAGAGGATGGTACTCTTGAAGAAGATAGAGAGCGTCGTGATTTTACTATTAATGCTATGTCCTTTTCTTTACAAGAAGAGAATTTTGGGGAACTAATGGATCCATTTCATGGTATCTCAGATCTTAATCTTGGTTTAATTCGCACTCCACTAGACCCAGATACCACATATAGTGATGATCCTTTAAGAATGATACGAGCCATAAGGTTTGCTACACAACTTAACTTCGTCATTGTCCCGGAATCTCTTGAATCTATTAAGAAAAATGCTGATAGGCTCTCTATTCTCTCAGTAGAAAGAATTACAGAAGAGTTACATAAAATTATGTGTTCTGATAATCCAGCGAAAGGTTTTAAACTTTTAGATCAAACTACGCTACTAGAAAAAATAATTCCAAAACTCACAGCTCTAAAAGGTGTCGAAACTGTCGATGGACGTGGTCATAAAGAAAACTTTCATCATAGTCTTAAAGTTTTAGAAAATCTTTGTAAAAAATCTGATAATGAATGGCTTAGATGGGCAGCTCTTCTACATGATATAGGCAAAGCACGCACTAAAAAATTTGAGCCAGGCATTGGCTGGACATTTCATAGTCACGATTTCGTCGGTAGTAAAATGATTCCAGAGGTATTTAAAAGGCTTAAAATGCCTTTGAATGACAAAATGAAATATGTACAAAAGATAGTTCGTCTGCACATGCGTCCAATAGCTCTAGTAGAAGATAATGTTTCTGATTCTGCCGTTAGAAGATTATTATTCGATGCTGGTGATGACATTGACGATCTTATGACATTAAGTGAAGCAGATATTACATCTAAAAATGATAAAACTGTAGCACTTCATAAGAATAATTTCAAGATGGTAAGAAAGAAAATTATCGAAGTAGAAGAAAAAGATTCAATTCGTAATTTTCAGCCACCTATAACTGGTGAAATCATCATGAAGACATATAATATTACTCCAGGACGTGAGATAGGTCTTTTTAAAGAAAGAATTAAAAATGCTATTCTGGACGGCGAAATTCCAAACGAATACGATGCAGCATTCGCCTACATGGAGAAAATAGCTCCAGAAATATTAGAAAAATAAAAAAAGACTGGAAAACTTAAATTTTCCAGTCTTTTATTAATTATTAAATACGATTACTTATTAACTACTACCCTTTCGATACGTTCAGAAATAGAACATATTATTTCATAAGGAATCGTTCCTATAGCATTTGAAAGTGTAGAAGCACGTGGATTCTCCCCAAAAATAGTCACTATATCACCGAATTTCACTGGAATACCCGTAACATCTATCATACACATATCCATACAGATATTTCCTATAGTAGGAGCCATCTTTCCATTAACTTCAAATGAAACAGCGCCACATCCCAACCTTCTGTCAATGCCATCAGCATACCCTACAGGAATAGTCGCTATAGTCTTCACTTTATCTGTTATAATACCTTTTCTACCATAACCTATAGTACCATCAGAAACTTCTAAATTTCTTACTTGAATAATAGGACATCTCAATCGGCCACAAACCTCGTAACCTTCTTCCTTCGTAGGAAGAGGACTTATACCATAGGCACCTAAACCAAGTCTAACCATATCATATTGATACTCTGGAAAACGCTCTATACCAGCAGTATTTAAAATATGACGCATAGGTTTATATGGCAATATTGAAGTAAATTCATCAGCCATCACTTTAAATTGAGCGAACTGCTTTTTCGTAAATTCATCTTGATCTAATTCATCTGCCACAGCCAAATGAGAATATATAGATTTAACATATAAACGAGGATGTTCACTAATAAAATCTTTTAACCTATCCATATCTTTTTCCATATACCCCAAACGATGCATTCCTGTATCAAAATTTATATGAACTGGATAAGAAGATATATTTTCTTTATCAAGAGTATTTGCGAAACTTTCTAGTACTTCAAAATCATATAAAACAGGTTCAAGATTATTTTCTATAAGTATAGTATTATAATCAAGTCCCAAAGTCAATATCATAATCGGTACAGTAATCCCGTTTTCTCTAAGCGCTACGCCCTCTCCAACTGTGGCTACTGCCAAATAATCGACTCCAGCTTTCTCCAAAATATTAGAAACTGGAATCGCACCATGACCATAAGCATTAGCCTTTACTAAAACTAATACTTTAGTATCATCATTTAATTTTGATTTAATAAAATCTAAGTTATGCTTCAGATTAGTAGAAATAATCTCTAAGCGAGCATGTGGTAATGGTAAACTCATTTTTAAGCTTTTAACTTTTTATATTTAAACTTTTTAGGTTCAAGAGAGCCTAATCTCATTTTCTTATTTTCTTCATATTCAGAATAAGTACCTTCGAAATAATAAACAGAAGAATCTCCTTCAAAAGCTAAAATATGAGTAGCTATTCTATCCAAAAACCATCTATCATGAGAAATCACCACAGCACAACCTGCGAAATTCTCTAAACCCTCTTCTAATGCACGAACTGTATTTACATCCACATCATTAGTAGGCTCATCCAAAAGTAACACATTAGCCTCCTCTTTCAGGGTTAAAGCTAACTGAAGTCTATTTCTCTCACCTCCACTTAAAACGCCACAGAGTTTTTCTTGATCAGCTCCTGTAAAATTAAACCTTGACACATAACCTCTTGCATTTATTTCTCTATTCCCTAATTTAATATACTCAGAATTCTCGGCAATAGTTTCATATACAGTCTTATCTGGATCAATTAGCTTATGCTGTTGGTCTATATAACCAATTTTTACCGTTTCTCCAACTGTAAACTCACCACTATCTGGCTTAACCAATCCCATAATCATACGGAACAAAGTCGTTTTACCAGCACCATTTGGGCCAATAATACCTACGATACCACCTTGAGGAAGTTTGAAATTAAGATGTTCATATAATATTTTATCTCCATAAATTTTAGAAACATCCTTGGCTTCTATAACATTAGTTCCCAATCTCGGTCCATTAGGAATAAAGATTTCAAGATTCTCCTCTTTCTTCTTACCATCTTCATTCAACATCTTCTCATATGCTCCTAAACGAGCTTTTGATTTAGCACGACGAGCTTTTGGAGACATCCTAACCCACTCTAACTCTCGTTCAAGAGTTTTATGTCTTTTACTTTCTTGTTTCTCTTCTTGTGCCAAACGATGAGTTTTCTGATCTAACCAAGAAGAATAATTTCCTTTCCAAGGAATCCCTTCACCTCTATCTAGTTCTAGAATCCATCCAGCTACACTATCAAGAAAATATCTATCATGCGTAACAGCTATAACTGTCCCTTTATATTGACGTAAATGAGCCTCTAACCATTGAATACTTTCAGTATCCAAATGATTAGTAGGCTCATCTAATAATAAGACATCAGGTTCTTGTAATAACAAACGACATAAAGCTATTCTACGTCTTTCACCACCACTCAAATTTTTAACTAAAGCATCTTTCTCTGGACACATTAACGCGTCCATAGCACGCTCTAATTTAGAATCTATACTCCAACCTTCTGCATGATCTATTTTTTCAGTTAATTGTCCTTGATATTCAATTAACTTATTCATCTCTGCATCGCTCATAGGTTCAGCGAACTTAAGATTTACTTTTTCATACTCTTTTAGTAAATCCATAACATCCTGCACACCTTCTTGAACTACTTCTAATACAGTTTTATTATCATCTAGTTTTGGCTCTTGTTCAAGATACCCTACAGAATAACCTGGAGCCCACACCACTTCTCCACTATAACTAGTCTCTAATCCTGCTATTATTTTCATTAAGGTAGACTTACCTGAACCATTTAATCCAATAATACCTATTTTCGCCCCATAAAAGAATGAAAGATAAATATCTTTCAATATCACTTTATTATTGTGAGGTAAAGTCTTACCCACTCCATTCATAGAAAAAATTATTTTCTCTTCTGCCATACTGCTTTTTTAATATATAATTATTTACTTTTAATCGTCGGCAGCAAAAATACTAAATATTATCGTAATATATATAGACTTATTACAGAGATAATAAATATTAATTTCGTGATCTAATTTCTCTACGCATGAATGAATGATAAGCCAATGCGAAAAACAATACAGTCCCTGATATTAAAGCAGTTATTTGAGGCCATATAATCATCCAACTCTGTCCTAATGGCAATGGATTCGGTATCGCGCCAATAGTTTGAGAAGGTGTTAAAACCCCTAAACTACGTACAGAAGGAATCAAAAGAGTAACAGAAGCATCATTAAATAGCTGTTCTGGATTTATTCTTAATAAATTTTGTAAGAAATACTGTATTTGCAACATCTCACCACGTGACACATATCCTTTAGGCTCTAGACCAGAGGCTATTAGATTTATAATCATCACATAAAAAATACTAAAAAAGATCCACACTGCTATTCCTGCCAAAGCAGACGTCGCTGTTTGCTTAAATATGACAGAAAACAATATAGCTAAATTAAGCCAAAAAGCTATATACACTATAGTTATAAGGGTAAAAGATACAATACGTAAAAATTCTGATGTCGTAGGAGGAATACCAATAAATATCAAACCAAAACCTATCACTAGCAGATTTAGTACTATAAACAATACACTTAATATTATTAAAGATGCTATAAATTTAGCATTTATAATATAATCACGATAAATAGGTTGTGCTAAAATACGACTCATAGTTCCTCTATTCTGTTCAGAATTTATAGCATCAAAACCCATACTTATTCCTAAAAGAGGACCTAAGAAACTAATAAAAGTATAAAAGGAGGGTAATGTTCCATTAGAAATCGTAAAGAGTTTCAAAAAGAAGAAATCATTGGCACCATTTTGTTTTACAGCTGAAGAAAAATTTGCTAAAGAAGTATAAAGAGCGCCACAGCAAGTTAAAATTATTATGGCCACCATTATAATAAATTTCCAACTTCTAATAGTATCAGCTATTTCTTTTTTTACAATTACCCAGAATGGGTTATTTGTTTTTTTCATGACTAAATAATTTATATAACTTTAGTTTCAAAATACCGGCTGTAAATTTCATCCAAGCTGCATCCTTCTCTACCAAAAAGTTGCTCGGATAATTCTGAAATATCTCCTTGTGCTAATAATTGACCTTTGACGAAAATACCTACACGATCACACACTTGCTGAACTTGATGAAGATTATGAGAAGAAAACAGAATAGTCATCTGACGTTCATCTCTTAATTTTAATATTAAACTCAGCATTTCTTTTACACCTTCAGGATCTATAGCAGAAGTCGGTTCATCTAAAATAATAACATTAGGATCTTTAACTAAAACGTCAGCTAATCCTAGACGCTGTCTCATACCCTTAGAAAACTTACCTAATTTTTTATTCGCGACAGAAGATAAACCTACCAAATTTAATAATTCATCTACTTTTTCTATAGCTTCATCATCATTTAAGCTATTCAAACGCGCAGTAAACATTAAATTTTCTTTAGCTGTCATATCATTATAGAAACCAACATCTTCAGGTAAATAACCGACATGTTTTTTGACTTCAATTGGATTCAACGCTGAATTTATATTATTAATTTCTACATTTCCACTAGTAGGTTCTGTTAATCCAAGCATCATAAGAATAGAAGTAGATTTTCCTGCTCCATTAGGTCCCAATAATCCAAATATTTCTCCTTTAGAAACTTGGAGAGAAAGATCATTCACAGCTGTAAAATCTCCATATTTTTTAGTCACGTGCTGAAGATCGATAACAACATCATTCATGACTTACCTCCTTCCATATTTACGAATCAAAAATACGACTCCTCCTATAGCTATAATAATTATTAAGAATCCCAACCAACCTGCTAAAATAGAAGTTCTTACAGAAACTCGCATATTTAGTGCTTCATTAACATTATCTGTTTTAGCAGTTAGTTTACACATATAATCTCCAGGAATAGCCTTTTTATCAACTTTTATCGTAGCATAAACTGTAGCAGTAGCTCCAGGATTAAGTGATTCTACTTTTTTAGTATCATAATCAACTTCCCAATTCTTAGGTTTAGATGAAGAAAATTGAATATCTTTTAAAGGCAATGTTCCTGTATTCTTAACTTTTAATTCTATTTTCTTACTTCTTCCAGCTGTAGTTTTAGTACTAAGGAGTTCATTATATGTGCTAAAATTCATTTTATAACTTCCAGTAACTACTACTTCAAACTCTAGATCAGCTTGAGAATTGCCTGAAACAGCTTTGACAGGAATCTTATAAGTTCCTGCAGCTACACTATTTGGAGCTGTCACTGTATAACGTATATTTTTAGTGCCTCCTGCATCAACTTCTGTAGAAGTAACTTGTTTACTATTCACTTTAATATCCACACGCCATCCTTTAGGAGGATTAGACATCAAAGCATACTGTTGACTCCGTGGAGTTTTATTCTTTAATACCGTACTAAAATAAAATTTAGTCTCAGCATTACCTTCCATATTAGTTTGATCACAAGTTAAAACACTCTCGTTAGAACCAGCACTAGATACGTTAATAGTTAAAGGTAACGTTCCATTCCCAACTTTTACTGAAAAGTTATAATACCCTTTACGAACATTATAAGGCACATCAACCTTTAATGAGACTGTTTTTTTACTTTTTTTAAGAACAGCTATTTTAGATACGTTAAGCCCACTAGCAGTCAACGTATAATCCCAAGATCGAGATAATCCTGACACTATAATAGGACTGTTTGATGTACTGCTTCCATTATTTATGACATCTATTGAATAATTGACAGTACTTCCAGGAGTTACTGAAACTCTTGTATAAGGAGTATATACCTCTATACTATCAGCTGCCTTCACACTAAAAGGCATAAGCGCCATAGCTATGCATAAAAACGCACTAATAATTTTTAATTTTACATTCATCATTTATTTATATTAATAGTTAAACATTTTTCTTTTCAAACCATATTAAAACTTACAAAGTTATGTTTTATGGCGTACGAATTCTGAGTAGATAAAATATCTACTAAATATTTAAGACTATCTTTCATATAATCTTATTACTAAACATGGAAATAAATATTGTGCTTTTATCGTCGAATAAAATGCATAAAAGATAATTGAATAGGATACATCAATTCTCTGCTATACAAGTGGGGAAATGATGCAAAACGAATGATTAGTGATTTCTCAGGTATCATAATAGTGTTTTATTTAAAATTTAGTTCAACATCAAAATTCGGTTTTTTTATTTTCAAAAAAAGTGCCAAACCTAAATTTTTATCTTTTAATTTTTCTCTCTACAAGTTCATTAAATGACATTCCAGACATATGTTTTAAGACAGTTTCCATATGATTTTTAGATTTGAATCCCATTTTATACGCGAACTCTTCTTTTCTTTTGAGAATATCTAACTTATTTGCGCCATATTTTTTATAAGAGGAACACTCTTCTTCTAGAACTCCATAAAGATGATTTACTCTCAGACTATTCATAAAATTAGTATAAGTATCATTATGAGCATGTATAGCATGTGAAAGATACGACCTATTGGTACATAATATACTGGCTACTTCTTGTAGATGAATATCACTATTAAGATATAGTTTATCTTCTCTCGCCTTCTTTTTTAGATCATTATAAATTTTATCATCAAGTTGATTAATTCGGTCTTTCTTAATTATATCTCTCTCTAATTTTATCTTTCTCTTCAAAATCTTCTTCCTCAAGTTGAATAATTTCATAATATTTAATTTATTAATGACGACTATTTTCTTTTTTAGCTTTATATAATTTCAACCATTCAGCTGGCGTATTACCTACATATAATTTAAATGCATTATTAAAGGAAGCTCTATTATTAAAACCGGATTTACTACATACTTCTAATATAGACAAATCTTCATTCTCAGAAAACAATTTCAGGGATTCCTCTATTCTATAATAATTATTAAATTCTGGAAACTTCATATGAAAATGTTTATTAATTTCTCGAGAGATATAAGTTTCATTAGTTGATAAAGCTAGAGCTATATCTTTAAGTTTTAAATTTTTATTTAGATATGGTTTTTCTTTTATATAATACTCTTTTATACTCGAAGCTATACAATCGTCATCTTCTATATTTATCTCAAATATATCATCAGAAAGATTGGTTACAAGTGAAATACTTTCTTCTTCTCTATCTATAAATAATCGATTATTTATCAAAATCTTCATTATAATAAATGTTATTATAATGAGCATTATATATATATCAAGTTCGATAGTCAGCGAATCTTCTTTTTCTACACATGAAAAACTTAATAATAACAAATCTATAAATGTAGCCATAAAAATCACTAGATAATTATAGAAGATTTTAATATTTTTAGTAAAAATACCTCTATTCATGTCAATATAAACAGCATATAATAATCCAACGAAAAACGTTGTAATTATCATCATAGATGGAATATAATAATAGAGTACATTAACATTATCTAACAAATCTGATAGGAAAACCCACAGAAGATTTACCATTAATATAAGTGTATATAAAATATATACTCTTTTATTTTTAAAATACTTAGATTTAGTATTTACTATAAAAAGAAATAATGTTAAAATATAAAATAAAGAACAATTATTAAATATAATGGCATTTTTTACTAGAACTGAATCAATATTAAATTCTATAACTATAATATAGGATATAATACTACAAATCGTAAAAGTTAATAAATGTCCGATCAATAGATGGTTAAAAAATACAAAATCTAGACTTTTTTGCTCTTTTATAGATGCTAGATATTTTACTACTGTAAATAACAGTAGTGCTAAAAAAAAGATAATTAAAAACATAGTTTAAATTTTAAAACACAAAAATAATATGAAGATTTGTTTTATAAAATACCTTTACTGATAAATTATTGATTTTTTTACTAAAAATACTTGTTTATTTAAAAAAATATAAGATTTTTTATTTTCTCATCTACTAAATAATGTTCCTCATTTTAATTATATGTTAAAATGCTCATCTATATATAAATAACTCAAAGTACTTATTAAATTTGCTATATATATTTTTTTTTTAAAAAATCATCATAGATAATTTTACATATAAAGATATAATAATATATTATTTTTTTAGAATAATAATCCTTATTTTTGATAAATCAAAATAAACTATTATGAACGAACAAATAAAACAAATAGCAAGACGCCTTTTCGGTCTAAGAGATTCACTTGATAAAAGCATTAGTGAAATGGCCGAGCTTTGTAGTATTACTCAGGAATCTTATGAAAAATATGAAAGTGGTAATTATGACATCCCCATGAGTTTTATTCAAGTAGTATCTAGAAAGACTGGAGTCGAGATGTCTGATATTCTATTCGGACAGAGTCCTAAAGTAAAAGGATTTTATATTACTCGAGCAGGGGAAGGTGTAGCTATGCAAAGAACCAAAGCTTATAAATATCAAGCCTTATCTGAAGGTTTTGCTCATAGAAAAGCTGATCCATTCATAGTCAAAGTTGAACCGAAACCAGAAAATACACCAATGACTTTAAATTCACATGACGGACAAGAATTTAATTATATCCTCTGTGGTAAGATGTTATTAAGCATAGATGGTAAAGAGATTCAATTAAATGAAGGAGATAGTATTTATTTTGATGCTAATTTAAAACATGGAATGAAAGCCCTAGAAGGAGAAAGTGTCAAATTCTTAGCATTCATATTATAATAACTCAAATATAGCATGATAGAAAAGTATTTAAAGCAAACATCGTTTACTAGTTACGAAGATTTTAAAGATAATTATGAACTTATAGTTCCTGAACATTTTAATTTTGCATATGACGTCTTAGATGAATGGGCGAGAATTGAACCGAATAAAAGGGCTTTGTTATGGACCAACGATGAAGGTGAATGCAAACAATATTCGTTTTCCGATTTAAAAAGGATTACTGATAAGACTGCTTCTTATTTTCAAGAATTGGGTTTAGGAAAAGGCGATGTCGTTATGGCTATACTCAAAAGACGAAAAGAATTTTGGTTTACTATAATGGCACTTCATAAAATAGGCGCTATAATAATCCCTGCCACTCACCTGCTTACGAAAAAAGATATTGTATTTAGAAATAATGCTGCTGACGTAAAAGCTATTATTTGTGCAGGAGAAAAGATTATTACTGACCATGTAGATGCTGCAATGAATGAATCTCCCACTGTAAAAATAAGAATCTCTGTCGGAGATTATTATCCAGAAGGATGGTCGAAATTCACAGAAGGAATTGAAAATGCTAAACCATTCGTAAAACCTTCTTTTGAAACAGAACATCATGACATTCAAATCATTAGTTTCACATCTGGCACATCTGGTGAACCTAAGATGGTAGCTCATAATGCTATATATCCACTAGGCCATATTATGACTGGTAGTTTTTGGCATAAATTAAACAGAGATAGCTTGCATATAACTATAGCTGATACAGGCTGGTTAAAAGCTATTTGGGGTAAACTTTATGGTGCTTGGTTCGCAGGTGCTACTGTATTTGTATATGACCATAAGAAATTTACTCCATCTGATATTTTAGAGAAACTTGAAACTTATAAAGTCACTTCTATATGTGCACCTCCTACTATATTCAGATTTTTAATTAAAGAAGATTTATCAAAATATGACTTATCGTCTTTAGAATGGGGATGTATAGCTGGTGAAGCGTTGAATCCTTCAGTATATGAGACGTTTTACAAAATGACAGGAATAAAACTCAGAGAAGGATATGGTCAAAGTGAAACTACCCTTACAGTATTTACTAACCCATGGATAGAGCCAAAACCTGGTTCTATGGGTGTCCCAAGTCCTGCTTACGACATCGATTTACTTATGCCAGATGGTAAAAAGGCTGGTGTCGGAGATAAAGGCCAAATCGTCATTCGCACTGATAAAAGAATACCAGTAGGTTTGTTTGAGGGTTACTATAAGAGTGATGATATAACTAAAGAACAATGGCATGATGGAGTATATTACACCAATGATTTAGCTTGGAAAGATGAAGATGGTTATTTCTGGTTTATAGGTCGTGCTGATGATGTTATAAAAAGTTCAGGATATCGTATAGGACCATTCGAGGTAGAAAGTGCTTTAATGACTCATCCTGCTGTTTTAGAATGTGCTATAACTAGTGTACCTGATGAAATAAGAGGACAAATAGTTAAAGCTACGATTACTTTAACAAAAGAATATAAAGATAAAGCAGGTGATGCACTAGTAAAAGAACTGCAAAATCACGTTAAAAAAGTCACAGCTCCATATAAATACCCTCGTGTCATTGAATTCGTTGATGAACTTCCTAAAACAATCAGTGGTAAAATTAGACGTGTAGAAATCAGAAATAGAGATAAAAATAATTAAAATCTATGAAAAGCTTATTATACATTACTATTGGATTAATAAGTATTACTCTTCATTCTAAAAATATTAACACTATAAAGATTAATAACCCTAATAAATATTATCATTCAGCCTGTATAGCAGCAAAAGAAGGTTATACGAATAAAGCTTTAACTAATTTAAATATTGCTACTAATGCAGGTTGCATTATTTAAAACAAACACAAAACGATCCAGATTTAAAAAGTTTGCATTTAACTAAAGAATGGAACAATATCATAACTAGAATCAAAGCTAATCGCGATTTATATGAAAAAGATTTTGATAAAACATTAAAATGTAAACTAGAAAGAATATATATAAAAGATCAAACTTTAAGACAGCTTTATTCTGAAGCTATGGAAAAGTTTAAAGCTTATCCAGAAATGATGGATTATTTTTGGGATTTAATGAATACTTCTGATAGTCTTAATTTATCTGAAATCATCAAAATTCTTAATGATAAAGGATGGGTAGGAAAGAGTTTAGTTGGCGAACAAGGAAATATGACGATTTTTCTAGTTATTCAACATGCTCCTTTAGATATTCAAGAAAAATATCTGCCATTAATGGAAGAATCTGTTAAAAAAGGCGAATCAAATGGGAGTAACTTAGCTTTACTTGTTGATAGAATTAAAATAAGACATAATGAGCCACAAATATATGGTTCACAAATTTCATACGATTCAGAAACAGATAAATACTATGTAGATAAAATAGTAGAACCAGAATATGTTAATCAAAGAAGATTTAAAATAGGTCTTGGTCCTATTCAAGATTATGTGAAAAAGTGGGATATTAAATGGACTATTAAACAGAAATCTAAATAATAATAGATGCTTATTTTTTGATTCTATCAAAACCTTCTCCATATACTCCTGATACACTGCCTACGGAAAGAAATGCATTATTATCTATTTCTTTGGTTAATTTGAAAATTTGACTCATTTCAGATTTTCGTATAACGACTAATAATACATGTGTTTCTTTCTTTGAATACCAACCTGTTCCATTTAAGACAGTTACCCCCCTATCTATATCAGAGAATATTCGTTCAGCTATCTCTTTATAATCTTTTGAAAAGATAAAGATCTGCATTGACTGCTTCAATCCTGATAAATACAAATCTAATACAGATGTAAATACGGCATCCATAATAAATCCATATATAACATTAGCAAATCGCTGTCCTAATGTTATATTAGGAGCTGGTACAAATATACCACATCCAATAATTACTATATCTAAAAAAAGTGTAATCCTTCCAGGAGAAATATTATGATTTTTATTAATAATAAGCGCAATAATATCTGTTCCTCCTGAACTTCCTCCCTGACTAAAAGTCATACCTATTCCGATTCCAGAAAGTGCTCCAGCACAAATCATAGATAATAATAAACCATTCTGAGTGGATAACATATTTACTATATCACCATTTTCTGGAATTAACATAGGAAGAAAATAGAAATATAATGTAGCTAAAAGAGCCGCATATACAGTTTTAAAACCAAACCCTCTTCCTAATACTTTAACTCCAATCAATAAAAGTATAAAATTAAAAATAAAATACGAATAACTGATAGGAATATTAAAGATATATTCCATTATAGATGATAATCCTGTAACTCCTCCTCCTACTATATGATTAGGTATCATAAATATTTGCCAACCTAAAACATCTAACAATATTCCTATAGAAATTATTGAATATTCTTTTAGTAAAAGAATGAATTTATTTTTTCTAGTACTTCGCATTATATTAATTTTTTACAAAAAAAGTTTTACATTCTGTGCTTTGTCTTTCCCTGAAAAACGTTGACTCTTTTTAGTTCAAATTGTTATAAAAAGATGATATTTTTGATTATCCCTTTTATTAGTTGACTTTAATATTTTTATCCCTAGAATGGGTTGACTGCATTATTCAACCCATTAGTTTGATACAAAAGTAAACTTTTTTCAGTTTTTTCGATATTGTCTTGTGCGTGCAGGTTACTTACTGCTTAACACCAGCTTTTTTTCTTATTTTAATATTGAACTTAGATTCTGCTATTTTAATTATTTCATTATAGGCGTCTGCCCTTAATGACTCTCTATTAGCTCTTGAAGACTCTTTATCAGCTCGTTGTCCCTCTTTTTTTAACGCTAATCTTAGACGTTCTATTTCTAAAAGTAA
>JBAYDV010000045.1:0-16319 GCA_041668045.1 Bacteroidales bacterium
CTTATTTATTGTATAAGTTCCTTATATAGTGAAAATGAGGTCCAAATCTTTTAAAGGCAGCTTTTTCTAATTCTTCTCTATGATCAGGATGAGCTAATTTAATGATAGCATAAGCTCTTTCTTGAAGAGATTTACCATATAAATCTACTATACCATATTCTGTTACGAACCAATGGAGATGATATCTCGTGGTAACTACTCCGGCACCAAGATATAAATCTGGAGTAATTTTACTAATACCTTTTTTAGTTACAGATGACATAGCTATAATAGCTTTTCCTCCTTTAGAATTTGAAGCTCCTGTATCATAATCAAGTTGACCACCTACTCCAGAATACATTTTTTCTCCAAGAGAATCAGCACAAACTTGACCAGTTAAATCTATTTGAAGGGCATTATTAATAGCTATCATATTATCATTCTTAGCTATAACCTCTGGATTATTAGTATAAGCTATATCTCTCATAGAAACCATAGGGTTATCATCTATAAAATTATATAACTCAGTAGAACCCATTAGGAATGTAGATACTATCTTACCTTTATCTATATTCTTCGCTTCACCATTAATAACCCCTTTCTCTATTAAAGGCAATACGCTATCAGCGAACATTTCTGTGTGCAGCCCTAGATTTTTAAGATGACCAAGGTTGGAAAAAATAGCATTAGGTAATGCACCTATTCCCATTTGCAGACATGCTCCATCATCGATAAGACTAGCTACATTGGCTCCTATCTTTTTATCAATCTCAGTAGGTTTATTAAAATGAGCTACTATAAGAGGGTTATGAGATTCAACGAAAATATCTATTTTCTCCATAGGAATCATGGCATCTCCCCAAGCACGAGGGACATTTTCATTCACTTCAGCGATTACATATTTTGCTTTTTCTATAGCAGCTAATGATGCATCGACAGAAGTACCTAAAGAAACATATCCATGTTTATCAGGAGGAGAAACAGAAAGCATAACTACATCACATGGAAGATAACCTTGTCTATATAAACGTTGAGTTTCACCTAAAAATACTGGAATGTAATCGGCATATCCTTTAGCACAGCTATCTCTAGTATTTGCGCCCATAAAAAATCCTTGATGAAAAAAAATCCCATTATATTTGGGATCTGCATAAGGAGCTCCTCCTTCTGTATGAAGATGGTGAATGAAAACATCATGAAACTCTTTACGATCACCTCTGCGACACATAGCATGTATTAAATGCTGAGGTGCACTCGCTACACTACTTAAATGAATGTGGTATCCTGATTGGATAACTTTAACAGCTTCATCTGCTGATACGAAATTGATATTTTTTAACATAAAATAGTAGATTCTTATTTTTTATTTGATGACAAAAATAACAATAAATATTAAAATCACTACATATTAATTTTATCTTTGTAGCATTATGGAAAAAGAAAAAGATAGATCAAAAGAAATAAAAGCTTTTATTAGAATATTGGATATAATAGATACACTGCGTGTTAAATGTCCATGGGATAGAAAACAAACTATGACATCGCTTCGACCTCAAACTATTGAAGAAGTTTACGAGTTAAGTGAAGCGATTATGGATAATGATTATAAAAATGTGTCAAAAGAGTTAGGTGATGTTCTGTTACATATACTTTTTTATTCTAAAATAGGTAAGGAGCAGTCAGCTTTTGATATCGCAGATGTAATGAATCTATTGAGTGAAAAATTGATTTATAGACATCCACATGTTTATGGAGCACAAGCATCTGAAGATGCTAAAAAGAATGGTATGACCCATGCAAATTCTGCAGAAGAAGTTTTGAATAATTGGGAAGAATTAAAGACTAAAGAAAAAGATGGAAACAAAAGAGTCCTTTCTGGTGTGCCAAGAGCATTACCTCCACTTTTGAAAGCCTATCGTATGCAAGATAAGGCTCATGGCGTAGGATTTGATTGGGCTGAAAAAGAACAAGTATGGGAAAAAGTGAGAGAAGAGGTAGGAGAATTTGAGGCAGAAATGAAAAGTATATATTCTGACAATAATATAAAAGGCAATGGTGCATCTAATGAGCTTGTGCAGTCATCTAAAGATCGAGCAGAGATGGAATATGGTGATTTACTTTTTTCTTTAGTTAATATAGGTCGCCATTATAAGTTAAATCCAGACACTGCTCTGCAAAAATCATCGGAGAAATTCAGAAAACGTTTTACTTATGTGGAAGAACATAGTATTCGTCAAGGAAAATCATTAAAAGAGATGACTCTTGAACAAATGGATGTTTTATGGAATGAGGCTAAAAAAGAAGAAAATGGAGATTAAAAAAGAAGATTGGCAGAAACGAACAAGATTATTAGTAAAAGAGACTGGAATAGAAAAATTGAAGAATTCTACAGTAGCAGTGATTGGAGTAGGAGGTGTAGGTGGCTATGCTGCTGAAATGTTAGTTAGATCTGGAGTGGGACATTTAATAGTGTTAGATGTTGATACTGTTAATATAACTAATAAAAATAGACAAATCTTAGCTTTAGATTCTACTCTCGGTAGAAAAAAAACAGATGTTATTAGAGATAGATTAACTGATATAAATTCTGAATTAGATTTATATGTGATAGATAAATATTTAACAGAAGAAAATGTAAAAGATATTTTCAGTGATATGCCGAAACTAGATTTTCTGGTAGATGCTATCGATACATTATCACCGAAAATCGCCTTAATAAACTATTGCGTAAATAATAATATTTCTCTTGTTTCTTCTATGGGAGCGGGTGCTAAATATGATGCTACGAAGGTACGCATCTCTGATCTCTCGAAGTCATACAACTGCCCACTAGCTTATATATTGCGCAAGAAGTTAAGAAAAATAGGTATATCTAAGGGCTTTAATGTGGTTTTTTCTGAGGAGCTTCCAGATCGTGATGCGATAGTACCTGTGGAAAATGAGGCCAATAAAAAGTCGCAGGTAGGTACTATATCTTATTTGCCTGCTGTTTTTGGTTGTGTTTGTGCTCAAGAGGTTCTGCGTAAGCTATTAAAGTAATTCACTTTTTTTTTATACATTTGTTTGTCAAAAAAATATGTACTATGCCTAATTTGAAAATAAAAGAAGTTGTTTCAAAAAAAGATTTTAAAAAATTTTTAAAACTTCCAGATCGATTATATAAAAACGACCCTCATTACGTACCAAATTTACGTCGAGATGAGAAAGGAATTTTTACTACTACACCACTATTAGATTATTGCACATTGAAAATGTGGATAGTAGAAAAAACAGAAAATAATAAATCTAGAGTAGTTGGTAGAATCGCTGGAATTATTAATCCTAAATATAATGAGCTTTATAAGCTTAAAAGAGCTAGATTCGGATGGATTGAATTCGAGGAAGATATAGAGATAGCCCGTCTTTTGTTGGATACTGCTCAAGAATGGGCTAAAAGTCAGGGAATGACGGAAATACATGGTCCTCTTGGCTATAATACTTGGTTTAAACAAGGTATGTTAGTTTATGGGTTTGATAATATCCCTCCGACTAACTGTATATATAATTTCCCATATTATCCTTTATATTTAAAACAATTAGGATTTTCTAAAGAAACAGATTGGGTTCAATATAAGTTGCCAGCTCAACAGGGGGTTTCAGATAAATTAAAAAGAATTAATGATATGCTTCTTGAGAGGTATCCTTTGAAGATCGTAGATGTTAGAAAGTTGAGAAAGCAGCCTGGGGCACTTGATTTGTTTTTCAAAAATTATAATGAGACATTTAAAAATGTTCATAATTTCGTACCTCTAACTGATAAAGAGATTCAGACTATGGGTAAACATTATATTAAGATGTTAAAGCCTGAGCTAAATTGTTTCGTAGTGGATGATGAGGGTACAGTCGCTGCTTATGGTATTTGTTTTCCTTCTCTATCAAAAGCTTTTCAAAAAGCTAAAGGACGTTTATTTCCGTTTGGATGGTATCATCTTTGGAAAGGTTATAATCATTATGATGTCATAGATTTGATGATGGTTGGTACCGATCCTCACTGGAACCGAAAGGGAGCTTCTGCTATTTTTCATTATTATTTGTCTGAAAGTTTTAAAAAACAGAAGATTAAATATGGTATTACCAATCCTCAAATAGAGGATAATACAGCCGTAAAAGTTTGGGATACATATAAGAGTAAAGAACTTTATATGCGAAGAAGGTGTTTTATTAAGAGAATTGATTAATTATTTATAAAAAATGATTATGGATTATAAAAAAGTTTCTGTAAATATTTATGATATCATGGGTGATATCATGAAAGGAGTGAAGAAAGGGGTAGCTTTGACTACGAAATGTGGAGAAAGAGTCAATAGTATGACTATTTCTTGGGGAACAGTTGGCATATTATGGCATAAACCCATTTTTACAGCTTTTATAAGGCAGAGTCGTTTTACTCATAAGCAGTTATTAGCTAATCCAGAATTTACTATAAGCATACCGGCAGAAGGAGCTAAATCTTCTGCTAAATATAATAATAGAGCTAATGAAATATTAAAGTTTATTGGCTCAAAGTCTGGTTATGAAGTAGATAAAGTATCTGCGCTTGGTCTAAATCTTATTGATTCAGATGAAGTGTCAGTTCCAGGTATAGCAGATTTTTCTATAGTTCTTGAATGTAGGGTAGTTTACAAACAAGATCAGGATAAGAATGAAATACCTGCTGAATTTATGCCTAAATGGTATCCAATAATAAAGGCTGATGAAGGTACTAGTGACTTTCATACAGCCTTTATAGGAGAAATTCTTTCTGCATATTATGTGAAGAAAGAAAATTAAACTTTAATGTAATTTATTTCACCTCGTTAGTAAGTGTTTTTCCTTCTATAAAGTCTTTTATATTACCAAGAGTAGTATCTGATATATTATCAAGAGCTTCTTTGGTGAAGAATGCTTGGTGAGAGGTGACGATTACATTGTTAAATGATAATAATCTGGCTAGAACGTCATCTCCTATGATTTTATCACTTCTATCTTTAAAGAAATAGTGAGCCTCTTCTTCATATACATCTAATCCTGCATGGCCTATCTTTTTATCTTTTAGACCTTCGATAACGGCTTCTGTATTTACGAGCTGGCCTCTACTAGTGTTAATTAACATTACTCCCTTCTTCATCTTTTTTACTGCATCGTAATCGATTATATATTTGGTTTCAGGAGTTAAAGGGCAGTGCAGTGATATTATATCAGAATTTTTATACAAAGTATCAAGATCTGTATATTTTACATTATGTTCTTTAGCATATTCTTCGTTTGGAAATATATCATATGCTAAAATATTCATACCAAAGCCTTGAAGAATGTTTATTAGAATCCTGGCTATTCTACCTGTTCCTATGATTCCAGCTGTTTTCCCATGCATATCAAAACCAAGTAATCCGTTTAAACTAAAATTACCATCTCTAGTCCTCCATGTAGCTCTAGGTATTTTTCTATTAAGAGCCATCATTAAGGCTACTGTATGCTCAGCAACAGCGTATGGAGAGTATGCTGGAACTCTTACTACTTTAAGTCCAAATTCTTTAGCTGCAGCTAAATCAACATTGTTAAAACCAGCGCATCTCAGAGCGATTAATTTTACACCAAGGTTTGCTAAAATTTGGATAACCTCACGGTTTAGTATATCATTAACAAAAACGCATACAACATCTGCGTTCTGGGCTAACATAGCATTATGAACGTTCAAATGTCCATTATAATACTGTATTTCGTAACCTAATGATTTATTTTTTTCGTTAAAAGAATCTTTGTCGTATTGTTTACTATCAAAAAATGCTATTCTCATAATAATTTTAAAGTTTTTATTAAAACTTTAGTTACGAGAATCGTGCCATATAAAGAGTAGAGAGACCCTATTTGATTAAATAGAAAGTGATCCAACTGGGGCTCGAACCCAGGACCCCAACATTAAAAGTGTTGTGCTCTACCAACTGAGCTATTGAATCATGAAATTTCAGAAAAAAAAAGATAGTATTAAGACTATCTTACTATTAAAAAGTGATCCAACTGGGGCTCGAACCCAGGACCCCAACATTAAAAGTGTTGTGCTCTACCAACTGAGCTATTGAATCATTTTAAATTGAGTTACATTTCTTACTCAAACGGGATGCAAAAGTATAGGTTTTTTATTTAACCTCCAAATTTTTCTTAAAAAAAAGATAAAAAAGTTTACTAATAGCTTTTAAGTATAATTTATGAATATCTTTGTATTTATTATTTAAAAGAGGAATGAGCTTTGATGATCAAATATATAGCTTTTTAGTAAACGAGTTTTCCCAGCTAAAATTTAATAAGAGTAAATTACACCTTTCTGGTAGAGATCTTATTATCATAAGGGAAGAAACGCGTAAAATTCAAGTGGTAACTATCCCTATGAACTTTTTTAAAGATGGAAAAAATGTAGATTTATTATCCATTAGGCGATCTTCGACTTATGAAACTATTTTCTTGTATGAAGATGTGTGGTTAAGAGACTCTTTAATGTTTGAAAAAAGAATGGCAGCGCATCTTGGAAAGGCTAGGAATATTTATGCAAGAAATTGTGAGATAAGAGAGATTACAAATGAGTTGGCATCTACATTTTTAAGTAAAAATCATTCCTATGGTTGGGCGAAGGCTAAATATTGTTATGGATTATTTAGATATAGAAAAACTGGAGTAGGGGAAATAGATAAAATAGGTGATGATATTAGTCCGAATGGCCTGGTAGCAGTAGCTTCTTTTTCACAGGGCTTAAAAATGAAGCATGAAGATAGCCGTATGTCTTATGAATGGGTCAGGTATGCTTCGCTTCCTGATGTAAGGGTGTTAGGAGGAATGGGGAAAATGTTAAAACATTTTATTAAGAATGTTGAGGCAGATGAAGTGATGTCTTTTTCTGATGATGAGTGGTCATCTGGAGATGTTTATTCTAAACTTGGTTTTAAAATAGAGTCTAGAAGAAAAGCTGTCGAGTTTATTATCGATATGAAAACTTTTCATCGAATATCTGTGCAGAAAATTCTTCATGATAAGAAATATGCTATGTATAAAGGCCTATTGTATTCGAATGCTCCTAGAATTTGGAACCTTGGAAGTACCAAATGGAGGATGCTAGGTCAGGTAGCAGATAGGTAATTTTTATTTCGTTTTGTAAATTAATGTAAATCAGTTATTTATAAATCTGTATAAAAATTTATGTTCTGCTAGGTGACCTAGCATAAAAAAAAGCAGTCGATTTATTCGACTGCTTTTTTTGCTTTTTGTGCGGGCGAAGAGACTCGAACTCTTACGCCTTTCGGCACTAGATCCTAAGTCTAGCTTGGCTACCAATTACAACACGCCCGCGTTGACTCTCTAGAGATTATTGCCTCTCTTTCGAATTGGGATTGCAAATATACAATCTTTTTCTTTTTCTCCAAAAAAAAATTAAAAAAAACAATAAAAAAACGCGGAGGATAATTCCTACCGCGTTGAATGATTTAGCGACGTCTATGCGACATTGCCGTGTAAAATCTTAAAAATTAGTAAGATTGTGCGATGGCGATGAAGTCGTCAGCTTTAAGTGCAGCACCTCCGATAAGTCCACCATCGATGTCTGGCTGAGCGAATAATTCTTTAGCATTAGCTGGTTTGCAGCTACCACCATAAAGAATAGTCATGTCTTCAGCTACTTCTTTACCAAATTGGTCAGCTAAAGTTTTACGGATAAATGCGTGAATTTCTTCAGCTTGTGCAGATGAAGCAGTTTTACCTGTTCCGATAGCCCAGATTGGCTCGTAAGCTACTACTACATTAGCCATGTCAGCTGCAGTGAATTGGAAAAGTACATCTTTGATTTCTTTTCCTACTACGTCGAAATGTTTTCCAGCTTCGCGATCTTCAAGGTTTTCTCCACAGCAGAAGATTACTTTCATGCCATTAGCGAATGCCAATTTGGTTTTCTCAACTAATTTAGCTGAAGTTTCACCATAGTATTCTCTTCTTTCAGAGTGACCTAAGATTACATATTCACATCCTACTGATTTAAGCATTGCTGCAGATACTTCTCCAGTATATGCACCTTTTTCCTGGTCAGCACAGTTTTGTGATGAAAGACATATTTTAGAGTCTTTGATTATTTCACCAACTGAATCTAGGTGGGTGAATGGTGGAGCGATTACTAAAGTTACATCTTCAGGAACTCCTGCGAATTTTGAAACAAGTGCACTTGCTAATTCTTTTCCTTCTGGAACTGTTGTGTTCATTTTCCAGTTACCAGCTACGATTTTTTTTCTCATAATATTGTTATATTGAATAAATTACGTATAAATGATTTACAATTTGGCTGCAAAGTTAAATAATTTTTGTATTTTTGCAGCCCCGATATAAAGAAAAAATAATATATTTTAAAATGGAGATAAAAGAAATAAAGAATGATGGACTCGTAATCGAGCTCTCAATGGCATTTGGAAAAGATGATTATGCCGATAAAAAGAAAAAAGGTCTGAATAAAATGCGTAGGGAGGCTGAATTCAAAGGATTCAGAAAAGGTATGGTTCCTATGAGTTTAGTAGAGAAGATGTATGGGCAAAAAGTTTTGTCTGATGCTATTAACGAACTTATTTCTGAAAGTTTAAATAAATACATTACAGATAACAAACTAAATGTTTTAGGAGAACCTATTCCTAGTGAAGATGAGCCTGAAAATGATTGGGAGAAAGGTGAAAGTTTCGAATTTAGATTCGATCTTGGTCTTGCCCCAGAAGTTAAGCTTGATTTATCTAAAGATGATAAATTAACTCACTATTCTATTAAAGCGACACCAGAGGCTAAAGAAGAATATAAAGAAGGCGTTTTAAAACAATACAGTAAACTTGAGCTTTGCGAAGAGATTAAAGCTGAGGATATAGTAAGTGTAGATTTAATTCAAGGTGAAACCACAGTTAATAATGCTATGGTCGCTATGAATAAAGTCGATGACGCTGCTGCAAAAGTTTTATTCTTAGGTAAGAAATCAGGAGATGAATTTGACTTAAATGTTAATGAAGCATTCCCTAATGAAGCTGACAGAGCTGCTTTACTTCAAGTGAAAAAAGAAGAGTTAGAAGGACTTGAGCCTACTTGGCATGTAGTGATTAAAGAAGTTAAAAACTTCGTTCCTGCAGTTTTAGGCGAAGAGCTTTATACTCAAATGTTTGGAGGTGGAGTCGTTAAGACAGAAGAAGAATTCCAAGCTAAACTTGATGAAAAAATGGCTATCGAGTATGAACAACAGAGCGAATATTTCTTCAATAATGAGGTTCGTGAATATTTAGTTAAAAAAGCTGCTCTTAAATTCCCAGAAGACTTTTTAAGAAGATGGTTATTTTTAGCTAATAAAGGTAAATTTACCAAAGAACAAATTGATAAAGAGTTTGAAGGATTTATTAAAGATTTCAACTGGCAGACTATTTCTCAATTCATTATGAAGGAACAAAAAATACAACCAGCTAAAGAAGCTTATTTAGAAGAGGCTAAAAATTATGCACGTTACCAATTCCAAATGTATGGTATGGCTAATGTTCCTGAAGAAAGCCTTAATCAATATGCTGCCAGGATGCTTGAAGACCAAGACCAAGCTCGTCGTGTTATCGAGATGGTTGAGAATAATGAAGTTATCAAATACGTACGTAGCGTAGTAACAGTAGAAGAAAAAGAAGTAACTTCAGCGGAATTAGAAAATTTAGGAAAATAATATAGTTCTTAAAATTATAACTTGCCGTTGTTGGATTTACGCCACATCGGCAAGTTTTTTTATATATTTGCAATAATAAAAAATATAATATGGCTTCAGAATTTGAAAAATTTGCTACACGACATGTAGGAATAAATAGTAATACACTTAATGATTACTCAAAAATAGTTTCTGGATATATTAATCCGACTATTATAGAAGAAAGAAAATTAAATATAGCTTCTATGGATGTTTTTTCTAGACTAATGATGGATAGAATTATTTTTCTAGGAGTGGAAATTAATAATGATGTAGCTAATATCATACAAGCTCAGCTTTTATTTTTAGAATCAACTGACCCTTCATCAGATATTCAACTTTATATAAATTCTCCAGGAGGAGGCGTTTATGCAGGATTAGGAATATATGATACTATGCAGCTTGTAAAACCTGATGTAGCTACTATATGTACTGGAATGGCAGCCTCTATGGCTTCTATTTTACTTACATCTGGAAAAAAAGGAAAACGTTCAGCTTTAAAACATTCTAGAGTTTTAATCCATCAACCAATGGGTGGAGCACAAGGTCAAGCTTCTGATATACAAATCGTTGCTAAAGAAATAGAAACATTGAAGAAAGAACTTTATGATATAATATCAGAACATTCAGGACAAGAATATGCTAAAATCGAAAAAGATGCAGACAGAGATTATTGGATGACATCAAAAGAAGCACTTGATTACGGAATGATAGACCATATATTGACTAAAGAAGATCAGAACAAATAAAATGGCTAATAAAGAAAATAAAAAATGTTCTTTCTGTGGTAGAGGAGAGGATCAGGTAGATATGTTAGTTCAGAGCAATAATGGCTCACTTATATGTATGGACTGTGCGATGACTATATCAGAATATGTAAACGATATAGTAGGAAACCATTCAGTTGGAATGCCAAAGAAAAATCCACATTCTCAGAAAGACAGTAAAATAGAATTATCCAAAACTCCTCGCGAGATAACAGATTTTTTGAATCAATATGTTATAGGACAAGACACAGCTAAAAAATTTCTATCTGTAGCTGTTTACAACCATTATAAAAGGATTAATTCCAAACTTGATGATGATCTAGAACTAGATAAATCAAATATATTACTAGTTGGTCCAACAGGAACAGGTAAAACTCTTTTAGCACGATCAATAGCTAAAATGTTAAATGTACCATTCGCTATAGTCGATGCTACTGTATTAACCGAAGCTGGATATGTAGGCGAGGATGTAGAAAATATACTAACTAAACTACTCCAAGCAGCAGACTATAACGTAGAGAAAGCACAAAAAGGAATAGTATTTATAGACGAGATAGATAAAATAGCTCGCAAGAGTGATAACCCATCTATAACAAGAGATGTATCAGGAGAAGGAGTCCAACAAGCCATGTTAAAACTACTTGAAGGAACTATAGTAAATGTCCCACCTCAAGGAGGACGTAAACATCCTGATCAGAAAATGATAGCCGTAGATACTAAAGATATATTATTTATCTGTGGTGGAGCCTTCGAAGGAATAGAGAGAAAAATAGCGCAAAGGCTAAACACACAAGTAGTAGGATATGGTTCTCAAAAGAAAAACGAGAAAATAGATAAAGATAATTTCTTAAAATACATAACACCACAAGACCTTCGTTCATTTGGATTAATACCAGAGATTATAGGACGTGTGCCAGTCATAACCTATCTCGACCCTCTAAATAAACCAACTCTAAAAAGAATATTAACAGAACCTAAAAATTCTATTATAAGGCAATATACAAAATTGTTCGATTTAGATGGAATAAAGTTAAAAATGAAAGACGAGGTTCTTGATATGATAGTTGATACAGCATATAAAACCAAATTAGGAGCACGTGGGCTTAGATCTATATGTGAGGCAATACTACTAGATTCTATGTACACTTTCCCAGGTACAGACAGAAAACAACTCACTGTCGATGCGAAACTAGCTAAATCTAAGATTGATGCCTTCGTAGGAGGCATGGAGATAGAATAAAAATATATATGGCAATGTAGCCATGGCATCAAAATGAGTAAAGTTTTAAAAAACTTTGCTCATTTTTTTTGCCATTACAGAAGCCTCTTTCGCCGCAGCCTTATCGAAATCATCTCCATCAGAAGCGAAAATAATACCTCTAGATGAATTTACTAAAAGACCTATTTTATTATTCAAACCAAATTTCGCTACTTCCTCTATAGTACCACCTTGAGCACCAACACCAGGAACTAAGATAAAATGATTTGGAATAAGTTTACGAATCTCGCCCAACTCTTCAGGACGAGTAGCACCAGCTACGAACATAGTATTTTCAAAAGAATGGCCATCTTTACTGCTCATATCTTTAATAATATGTTTATACAACGGCATACCATCCTCCAATAATTGATTCTCAAATTGAACAGCAGACTTATTAGATGTTAAAGCCAAAACAATTACCCATTTATCCTTATACTTTAAAAAAGGAGCCATAGTATCATGTCCCATATAAGGAGAAAGAGTAACAGCATCAAAATCCATAGTCTCGAAAAAAGACCTTGCATACTGTTCAGCAGTATTTCCTATATCTCCACGTTTAGCATCAGCTATAATAAACATTTCAGGATAATTCCTGCGAATATAATCAACAGTCATCTGTAATTGATTCCATCCATTAGCACCCTCAGCCTCATAAAATGCTATGTTTGGTTTATAAGCGACGCAATAAGGAGCCGTAGCATCAATAATTCTTTTATTAAACTCAAAAATACTATCTTTTAATCCTTTTATACATTCCGGAAAACGTTGAGGATTAGAATCTAATCCCACACATAGAAAACTCTTCTTTTTTTCAATCTGCTTATATAATTCTTCGTAATTCATGAACAATAGATAATTAAATTCTAATAATATTTATAAAACAATGCTATAGATTCCATACCCCTAAATAACTGAGATAATAGATAACTCTCATTAGGAGAATGAATAGTATCACGTTCCAGGCCAAACCCCATAAGAAGAGGATCTGCCTTAAGTATTTTCTGCATATCTGCTAATATAGGAATACTACCACCTCCACGACTTGGAACAGGGTCAATATTATAAACCTCTTTTATAGCTTTAGCTGCAGCTTTATAAGCATTAGAAGAAACAGGAATTAAAAAACCATTACCTCCATGTTTAGGTGTAACCTTAACCTTTACTCCTTTTGGTGCTATACTTATAAAATGTTTTTCAAAAAGTTTTGAAATAACTTCGCAATCCTGATTTGGAACTAATCTCATAGATATTTTAGCACTAGCTTTAGATGGCAATACTGTTTTAGCACCCTCGCCAATATAACCACCCCATATGCCACAAACATCAAGACAAGGCCTGATACCTATTCTCTCTGGTGTAGAATATCCTTCTTCTCCCTTAACCTCATCTATATCTATAAAACTCTTGAACTCATCTATATTAAATGGTGCACGAGCTAGCATATCTCTTTCTTCTTTATCTATCTCTACGACATCATCATAAAAGCCCTTAACCGTAATATGTCCCTTTTCATCTATTAGACTATCAATCATATGAGACAAAGCCTGAATAGGATTATATATACTTCCACCATAATGACCAGAATGAAGATCTTTATTCGGTCCGGTAACTTCGACCTCTAGATAAGCCAAACCTCTCATACCTACGTTAATCGAAGGAACCTTCTCGTCTAACATAGTAGTATCTGATACTAATATTATATCACAAGCCAATAAATCTGTATGCTCCTTAACCCAGAGAGCTAAAGAAGGAGAACCTATCTCTTCTTCACCCTCGAAAATAAATTTAATATTATGTCTTAACTTATCATTCTTAATTAAATACTCGAAAGCTTTTAAATGCATGAAAAGTTGACCTTTATCATCATTTGCCCCACGTCCATAGATAGCATTATCTCTTATCTCCGGTTCATAAGGAGGACTAACCCATAAATCAATAGGATCTGCAGGTTGAACATCATAATGTCCGTACACTAATATAGTTTTATACTCTTTACCTAATATTTTCTCCCCGAAAACTACAGGATTACCTTTGGTAGGACATACTTTGACAGAATCAGCTCCAATATTTTTAAGTTGACCAGCTAAAGTATTCGCACATTTTAGCATATCACCCTTATGTTCAGGTTTAGAACTGACAGAAGGAATTCTTAATAGTTCAAATAATTCCTTAAAAAAACGGTCTTTGTTTTCATCTATATATTTTTTCATAATTCAGCTATGATAGTTTCTGTTCCTTTTACATGGTCACCCACTTTAACATTTATCTTAGTATCTAAAGGTAAAAATAAATCAGCACGTGAACCGAATTTAATGAAGCCAACTTCTTGACCAGATTTGACTTTATCTCCTACATGCGAGTAACATACTATACGTCTAGCGAAAAAACCAGCTATTTGTCTAAAAAACACTACTTGATTATTAGCGTTTTTTACTGCAATAGAAGTATGTTCATTATGAGTAGAAGATTTAGGATGCCAAGCTAGATAATATTTCCCCGGATGATATTTATTATAAATAACATCTCCGGAAATAGGAAACCAATTTATATGAACATTAATAAAATCCATATATATAGATATCTGAAAAGCTTCACCCTTAATAAATTCATTCTCAGTAACTTTTTTTATAATGACGACTCTTCCATCTGCAGGAGATGTTACTGTCGTATGATTTCCAATAGGATTCCTTAAAGGAGATCTAAAGAAGAAAAGTAAAAAGGCACATATGAGAGTTACACAGCACGTAAGTATCCAGAAAATCACATTAAAATGATTAATGATAGATGCTAAGGCTAGTATTATAAAAGCTCCAGAACATATAAAACCTAGTTCTGTTCTTCCTTCCTTATGTATTTTCATGGCTCTATTAAAATAGTTATTAAATTAAGTTTATTTATAATATCCCGATTATGATAAGATATGATATAGCTATAGGAAATGACAATATAGAGCTATCTAATCTATCAAGTAATCCTCCATGGCCGGGCATTATTTTACCAGAGTCTTTTATGTTAAAACTTCTTTTCAAACGCGATTCTGTTAAATCCCCGAATAAACCAAAGATACATATTATTAATGCTAAAACAATATTTTTTATCATACTAATCTCAAGCATACCAGCAGAACTTATAATTAATGCAGCTGCTATGGTAACTAATATTCCTCCTATGAATCCTTCCCAAGATTTATGAGGAGATATTTTAGGACATAATTTATGACCATTTTTCTGACCAAAAAGTGTCCCGAAAAAATATGCTCCGACGTCAGATGCTATTTGCAAGATAAAAAGTATTAATACTATTTTACCAGAAAACATGTGGTTTTTATCGAATATAGCGAAAGTAAAAAAAGAAATTGGAAGAGCTATATAAAATAAAGAACTTAATAAGAATGTATATTTTTTATATTCCTCAGTATCCTTAACATATATAGTAAGTGTAAAAAGTATTGCTAAAAGCAGGGGTAATGATAAAACAAGAAAATTATTTATTGGATGTCCACCTTCATATAAAAATAGCCCTAAAAATAATACTACCCCCATTAATATAGAGACAACTTGACCAAATTTAAAAGCACTTCCTATAGTAATCTGTAAATATTCTCTCATCGCTATAATAATAAATAAAGAAAAAATTATAGCGAAAGCAATCTGGCCGCAGAACAAAGCTACGGCTAGAATTCCTAAATATGTCAAACCACTGGCTATTCGTTGAAATAAATTTTTCATTCAACTAAAGATTAAATATCATAAGATATATTTGATTCTATAGAATCATTATTATTAATAAGCTCTCCTTGAAGATCTTTTATTTTTTCTTTCTCTCTCTTTTCTGCTAATAACTCTATTTCTTTTGCGGAATCTATAGCTTGTCTTTTACCAAATATTTTAACAAGGTCATCTTGGAAAATAACCTCTTTTTCTAAAAGGAGTTTAGCTAATTTAGTAAAACCATCCATATTTTCTCTAAGAACATTTAAAGCAGTTTCATGAGCTTTATCTATAAAATTCTTAGCTTCAGAGTCCAAAAGCTCAGCAGTTTTTTCAGAATAAGGCTTTCCAAAATTATATTCGTTTTGTCCAGAAGAATCGTAATAAGATAAATTACCAATTTTCTCACTCATACCATAATAGCTAACCATAGCATAAGCTTGTTTTGTAACTTTCTCTAAATCATTCTGTGCTCCAGTCGAGATTTTACCATTTATGATTTCCTCTGCAGCTCTACCACCAAGAGTAGCAGCCATTTCATCCATCATTTGATCTGTATTAATAATCTGTCTTTCTTCAGGAGTGTACCAAGCAGCGCCTAAAGCTCTACCTCTAGGGATAATAGTAACTTTTAGAAGAGGATTAGCATTAGGAAGCATCCAACTTACAGTAGCATGTCCTGCTTCATGGTAAGCTATCGTTTTCTTCTCTTTTGGAGCGATAATTTTACTTCTTCTCTCTAGTCCACCGATTATACGGTCTATGGAATCAAGAAAATCTTGACGATTTACTTCAGTATGATTATTTCTTGCAGCTATAAGTGCAGCCTCATTACATAAATTAGCTAAATCAGCACCTGA
>JBAYDV010000046.1:0-15936 GCA_041668045.1 Bacteroidales bacterium
CAGATAAGTAATTTCTTTTTTATTTCTAGTTTCGCTATAATTATCTTTAGTATTCTTTCTTTTGATGGAGTGTTACGGAAAAAGATGCTTTGGTTATTTACAATTTCGGCACTTTTATTTTACTTTTCATTTCTCTTAACGGCAGAGGATCATATAATTCGCATTATTATTCAAATTATAGGATGTGCATATTTTTATGGAATAGGTGCTTATAGCTTATTAACTAATAAAAAGCATTATGCATTTTCTAACATAATAGGTGTCGCTCTTTTATTATATTCAGTATTCCAGATAGTTCGTGCATTTGTTTTATATAATATTGATCAGCCTTATAATTTTCTAGATGGTTCGAAAATTGATAATTGGTATCTAATAATTTCTTTATTTATAGTCAGTACGCTTAGAATAGGTTTTATAATGTTCTTAAAAGAGATAGCTGAAGATATTATAGTGAAAAATAATATTAGAATTGAGAAGGATAAATTAAAACTTGAAGAGTTAAATGAGACTAAGAATAAGTTGTTGTCAATTATTGCACATGATTTAAGGAGTCCGTTTAATAGTATTTTAGGATTTTCGCTATTATTAAAAGAAAATAGTAAAGATTTTACTGAAGAAGAACGTGATCAATATTTAGAAGTAATACATTCATCTGCCCAAAGTACATTAGTATTGTTAAATAATTTACTGCATTGGGCGAGATCTCAAACAGGCCAACTTAAACTATCTCCCAAGAAAATACTTTTATCATCAATATTTAAAGAAATAATTCAATTATCAAATTCATCTGCAGTGGCTAAACAAATATCATTAGTCCAGCAAAATGAAGATGATATAGAGGTATATACGGATATTGATATGTTAAAACTAGTTTTAAGGAATCTTATTTCTAATGCTATTAAATTTACAAACCCTGAAGGAAAAATATGTGTTTCGGCTAAAAGAATAAAAGACCAAGTTGAGATATCGGTTTCAGACAATGGTGTAGGTATGAGTCAAGATGCTATTGATAATTTGTTTAATCTAAGTACTAGCGAAACGACTATGGGAACAGCTAATGAAAAAGGTTCTGGTCTAGGATTGATTCTCTGTAAAGAGTTGATAGAAAAACAAGGTGGAAAAATCTGGGTAGAAAGCCAATTAGGCCACGGTAGTAGTTTTAAATTCACATTGCCTTAAATATAAATAATTAAAATAGAGATTTTTTGTATTTTTGCAGCCATGATAAGAACTTTAGAAGTAAATCAAGGTATTCCGGCTAAGGTACTTTGGGTGTTAACGATCGTGGCGGGAGTGTCCGTAGCAAATCTTTATTATAATCAGCCATTGTTAAATATGATTCGTATGGATCTTGGAGTGACCGAGTTTCAGGCAAATCTTATTTCTATGATTACTCAAATAGGTTATGCAGTTGGCCTTTTTATTATAGTCCCATTGGGCGATTTGATAAAAAAAAGGAAGATAGTGTTAACCAATTTCACTCTGTTAATAATATCACTTATTATTATAGGCTTTTCTAAAAGTCTAATAGTGCTTTTAATCGCATCTTTCGTTACGGGGGTGTGTTCAATAGTGCCTCAGATTTTTGTGCCAATAGCAGCAGAGTATTCAATCCCTAAAAATAAAGGACGTAATATTGGTATTATTATATCAGGTTTGCTTACTGGTATATTGGCCTCGAGAGTGTTTAGTGGCATAGTAGGAGAGTATTTGGGCTGGCGTGCTGTATTTTTTATAGCTGCTATATTCATGATAATTTCCACTGTCGTGATATTGATAGTATTGCCGGATACTAAACCTACATTCAAGGGCAATTATAAAAACCTTATGCATTCTATAGTATCCCTGGTGGTGAAATATCCACATTTATTAATATATTCCTCTAGGGCTGCATTAGCCTTCGGCTCATTTTTGGCAATGTGGTCAACATTAGCTTTTAAGATGAGATTAGAACCTTTTCATGCTGGTAGTAATGTGGTGGGGATGTTAGGACTTTGTGGTATGGCAGGTGCATTGTCAGCATCTTTTATTGGTAAATATGTAAAGCAAGTAGGTGTACGGAGGTTTAATATAATTGGATGTTGTTTAATGTTAGTGGCATGGAGTACTCTCTTATTAGGCGAGAATAGTTATTTAACTATAATAATTGGTATTATATTATTAGATGTTGGTATGCAATGTTTACAGTTAAGTAATCAAACTTCTGTTTTCGAGATAGTTCCTAATGCTTCTAGTCGTATAAATACTATTTTTATGACTACGTATTTTATAGGAGGATCTTTTGGTACTTTGCTTGCTGGAATAGCTTGGAAAATTAATCAATGGCATGGTGTAGCCTGTTCAAGTATGATTCTGATTATTTGCTCTCTGGCTATTACTTTGATTGAAAGAAAATATCACCAAAAATAGGAATACAAACTTTATCTTATTTAGTCACATCAATGTTGGCATTTGACTTAATAGGATATATTGTAGAAATATATTAAATTTGTTTATCAAGCTTGTATGACTTTCAAAATAAACTATTACGTATGAGAAGATTTTGCTGTTTTATAATTCTATGTTGTTGCCTATTGTCGATGAAATCGTCTGCTTACGAATGGAATAGTTATATTATTAATTATAGTAAGAGTGATTATGGAAATGGAGCTCAAACATGGCAAATATCGTCATATAATCAATCATGGACATATTTTGCTAATCAAAAAGAGTTGTTGCAATTTGATGGACATAGTTGGGAGCAATTTAAAATACATAATCATTTAGATGTTCGTTCTGTTTATGCTTCAAAGAAGAGTAAACGCATATATGTAGGTGGTATCAATGAGTTTGGTTATTATGAACCACAGGAAAACGGCATATTGAAATATGTGTGCTTATCTGATTCATTAAATAAAGATAGTCTTCATATTGCTAATGTATGGAGTGTGCATGAAAATGATAATATTATATATTTTCAAGGAGACTATAGTGTTTTAAAATATGTGAATGGTAAGTTTACAAGCTTGGAAATGAATGCTAAGATAGATTGTTCTGATATGGTGAACGGAGTATTATATCTTGGTACTTCAAAAGGGATATGGATTCTTGTAGGCAATACCTTTTTCCCTTTAAATGCTGCAAATTCTCTTAATAAATCCAGAATAAGAAATATATTACCTTATAAAAAAGGGGTATTAATAGTAACGGCTTATGATGGACTTTACTATTGTGATGGAAAAACTACAGTGCCTTTTTATTTAGGAATTGAAGAATTCCTGCGAAGGAATGAAGTGTTTTGTGCTGCAATTTCCAATAATAAAGTAGCTCTGGGGACTATTCATTATGGTGTAGTTATAGTAGATTTAAAAACTAATCATGTGAGTTATTATAATACCAATAATGGTTTGCAAAATCAAACAGTACTATCCCTTCATTTTGATATGTTGGGTAATTTATGGACAGGATTGGATCAAGGTCTTGATTATATATGTTTGAATCTTCCTTTTACTAGTTTATATACTAAATCTTCTTCATTAGGAACAGGTTATACAGCTTTAGAGAATAATGGTTTGCTTTATCTAGGAACGAATCGTGGTCTGTATGTGGTGAATACTCATTTAAAATCGGATGAATATGATTTGAATGCTGAATTTATACCTCACTCTAGTGGACAAATTTGGAAATTATCAAGGGTGTCTCATAATATCTTTTGTTCGCATGATAGAGGACTTTTTCTTTTAAAAGATAAAAAATTAAAAAGAGTGGGAGACTTACAAGGTGTCTGGAATTGTTTACCAATAATGGGAAATGATAAAGAAGCTTTTGTAGGTACATATGAAGGACTATATGTTATAAGAAAAGAAAACGATAACTGGAAAATAAGATGTCGTGTGAAAGGAATTAGTGGATCTTGTCGTTATTTAAAACAGGAAGCTGATAATATAATATGGTTGGTTAATGGAGAGCAACTTATACGTTACCATTTAAGTAAAGACTTAACAAAGGTGCTAGATTCAAGAATCTTTACTAATAAAGATGGTTTGCCAATTGGAGAATATGGTATTAGTAAGATAAAAGGAAAAATTTATTTTCTTACATCCAATGGTATATATAAATATAATAAAGAATCGAATAAAATGATAGAGGCTGATGAAATAAATCGATTACTTGATGGCCTTAAATATTACAAGATGCTCTTTATTCATAATAAACATCTTATCGCATTGACTGATAATGAATTATGTGTAAATAGTTTGGATTCTTCAAAGAGAAGAGAAATTGTCTCTATTGAGTCTCCAATCATAGAATTAATTAATTATAATGAATCAATGTGTTTTTTAGATGAAACACATTTCATTATACCTAACGAATATGGTTTTGCCCTAGTTAATTTATCTAAGATTCAGCATAATACGGATAAAAATTATGGAATATATATATCCAAAGTATATATGACTATCCCTCAAGATTCACTGTTGTATAAAAATAATTTTAAAGATACCCAAGAGCTGTCACATATAGCTTATAAATATAATAGTTTACGATTCGAGTTTAGTTCTTGTACATTGATGAATAAAGAGAATGTTCTTTATCAATGTAGGTTGAATGGGAGACAATGGTCTAGTCCAACAAATATCACTTCTAAAGAATATGATTCCTTACATGAAGGGGAGTATAAATTTGAAGTTAAAGCTATTTTCCCTGATGGTACAGTGCTCAATGATAGTTACCCATTCGTAATAGAGGCTCCCTGGTATCGTACTACTGCTGCATATATTATATATATAGTATTAATTCTTTTATTTTTCTGGATAATGTATCATTTAGAAGTTCTTCGTATGAAGAAACATGAATCGTTAGCAGTAGTAGAGAAAGATAAAGAACTTCATAAAATTAAAAAAGAATATAAAGAAGATAGAGAGCGAAAAGATGCACAAATATCACAAATGGAAAAAGAACGTTTAGAATATCAACTTAAGCATAAAAATCAGGAATTAACCAATAGTATGATTAATCTGACTAGAAGGAATGAGTTATTAGAAGATATCAAAGGTGATGTTATGAAATTAATACATGAAATACAAGCAAAGAGGACTAAAGATTTAAAGCCAATGTTACTAGTGGTGAAAAATAAGATCGATAAAAATATTAGAGATGATGCCCTTTTAGATAAAGTAGAAGAACAATTTGATTTGTTACATAATAATTTTATGACACATTTACGTAAAAAGTATCCTAAACTTTCTCAAAATGATCTTATGATGTGTGCTTATTTAAAAATGGGACTTTCTACTAAAGAAATCGCTGAACTACTTAATATTTCCATTCGAGGGGTAGAAACACAGCGTTATCGTTTACGTAAAACATTCAAATTATCTCATGAAGAGAGTTTGACTAGTTTTATAGATAATTCATTTTAACTAATATTGATTATATTATAAATAGATACGTTATATTTCTTATATTCAGTGATATAGATATATGTGACGTAGTATTGACGTAGTGATTTGCGTAGTATTGAAGTGCTATGTATTTTTAATTTATGTGTTTTTGTAGTAGTGGATTTCTTGTATCAATAATAGATTTTATATTTCTTTGTTTCGGCTTAACGGACAATTAATATAACAATTTAATGTTAATAAATATGAGAAAATTATTATTATTTTTACTCTTTATGAGTGTGTCCTTATCGGTATTTTCCCAGAATATACTTGTAAAAGGAACAGTCGTAGATGGAAAATCAAACGAACCAATAATTGGTGCAAATGTTGTAGTACAAAATAGTCCTACACCTGTAGGTACAGTAACAGATTTAGATGGAGCATTTTCTCTTTCCGCTCCTTCGGATGCTACTTTAGAAATAACGTATTTCGGTTATAAAACTCTTCAAATTAAAGTAAACGGTTCACAAGCTTTAGTTATTAAAATGTTTGAAGATGCCGAATTATTAGATGAAGTAGTCGTCGTCGGTTATGGTGTACAGAAAAAGAGTGTGGTAACAGCCTCAATCGCTAAAGTGTCTTCTGATGAATTAGATATGACAGCTCCAGTTCGTATGGATAATGCGTTGAAAGGTTTGGCTTCAGGTGTTACAGTCACATCATCTTCTGGACAGCCAGGAGCAGCTTCAGAAATACGTATTCGTGGAGTAGGAACCATAAATAACTCTGATCCATTATATATAGTCGATGGTATGCCAATAGAAGGTGGCCTTGATTATATAAATCCGAATGATATCGCATCTATTGAAGTTTTAAAAGATGCTGCTTCAGGAGCAGTTTATGGAGCGCGTGCTGCTAATGGTGTTATTCTTGTAACCACAAAAATGGGAACAGAAGGTAAGACAAGAGTTTCTTATGATTTTTCTTATGGTCTTCAAAGTGCATGGCGACGTCGTGATGTCTTAAATGCATCAGAATATGCGGTTTTAAGAAATGAAGGTGCGATAAATGCAGGACTAGCACCTATTTATAGTGATCCATATTCATATGGAGAAGGTACTGATTGGCAAGATGAAGTGTTTTATGATAATGCTCCGGTCGAAAATCATCAATTAAGTTTGAGCGGTGGAACTAAAAATGTAAATTATTTATTTTCAGCTGGATATTATAATCAAAAAGGTATAGTGGGTGGTAATTATGATCGTTCGCAATATCAACGTTTAACTTTACGAAGTAATACTAAATATACTTTGTTAGATGAATCAAAAAATCGTAATTGGTTAAATAAGTTAGTAGTAACGGCTAATATTTCTTATGCTAGAATTAAAAGTAAAAGTATAGCGGTTAATTCAACATGGGGAACTCCATTATCATCTGCTTTAGCTTTATCTCCTATCCTAAGTGTATATGATGAAGGTGATGCTGCAGAAGCACAAATAGAAAAATATTCTAATACTACTGGTTATGTACCGATGTATAGTGAGGATGGAAAATTATATAGTATTCCTGGATCAGAATATGGAGAAATGACTAATCCTCTAGCTAATCTTTCTCTTCCTGGTTCAAATAATTGGAGTCATAAATTTGTAGCTAATTTCTCTGCACAACTCCAATTGTGGGATAATTTGAAATTTAAGACTTCATATGGTGCTGATGTATCTTTTTATGGTTATGATGGATATAATCCAGTTTATTATCTAAGAAATGGTGGTTATAATACTATTTCAAATGCTTATTCTGATAAAGCAGATGGAACTGTTTGGCAGTTAGAAAATGTATTATCTTACGATAAGACTATAGGCGTACATTCTTTTTCCATAATATTGGGACAATCTGCTAAACAAAGTTCTGGCTCATATTTGTATGGTTCACGTAATTATATTATTAATTATGATCGTCCATATATTGATGCTAGTTCTGGTTTGGCTGAAAATGCAGATATGACAGTAGCTGGTGCTCCATATGCTAAGTCTACATTGGCTTCATTATTTACTAGAGTAAGTTATAATTATAATGAACGATATATGTTCCAGGCTACAGTACGTAGAGATGGTTCTTCTCGTTTTGGAGCAAATAATCATTATGCAGTATTTCCTTCTTTCTCATTAGGATGGAACTTAACTAACGAAGAATTTATGAAAGAACGCCCTAGTTGGTTAAATATGGCTAAACTGCGTTTATCATGGGGAAAAAATGGTAACGAAAACATTGGTAATTTCCAATATACAGTATTGACTTCAACTGGCAATAATGCATTATTTGGTATAAATGAAACTATGACTCAAGGTGTAAAAGCTAGTGGTTTGGCTAATGAAGATTTGAAATGGGAGGAGTCTGAACAAACTGATTTAGGATTTGATTTGGGACTTCTAAATAATGCATTAACTTTTACTGTTGATTATTATAAGAAAACTACCAATGGTATGTTAATGACTATGAATATTCCTTCTTATGTAGGAGAATCTAAGCCTATTGGAAATGTAGGTAAAATGGAAAATAGTGGTATAGAGTTCGAGGTCGTTTCTAAATTTAATATTGGAGAGGCAAATTTACGCATAGGTGGAAATTTATCTTATTTACACAATGAATTAATTGAATATGGCAATGATAGTGGTTGGGCTAATCTGGATTCATTTCAAGGTGCAGGAACTATCTCACGTGCTCAAAATGGTAAACCATTTCCTTACTTTTATGGATATAAAACTGATGGAATTTTCCAAAATGAAAGTGAAGTAGAAACTTATGTTAATTCTGATGGAGAATTATTACAAGAGGATGCAGTGCCAGGTGATGTGCGTTTCGTAGATGTAAATGGGGATGGCGTTATTGATGATGATGACCGTACAGATATTGGTAAGGGTATGCCAGATTGGACTTTCGGATTTAATTTTTCAGCAAATTGGAAAAATTTAGATTTAAATATGATGTTCCAAGGTACTATAGGAAATGATATATTTGATGCTACTAGAAGAACTGATATTTCTGCAACTAATTTACCTACATGGATGTTAGATCGTTGGACAGGTGAAGGTACTTCAAATACGATTCCTCATTATGTACAAGGTGATAGTAAAAATTGGCAGTCATCTGACTTATATGTTTATGATGGTAGTTATTTAAGATTAAAAAATATTCAGATTGGTTATACATTACCTAAAAAATGGACAAATAAGATTCTTATTTCTTCTTTACGTTTTTATTTATCAGCTGAAAACTTACTTACTTTCACCAAATATCATGGATATGATTGTGAAATGTCTTCAGGTGGAACATCGCTAGGTATTGATTATGGTGTTTATCCACAAGCAAGAGTATTTACTATAGGTGCAAATCTTAAATTTTAATCCGTGTTTATTTAAAAATTAAAATTATGAAACTAAAATATATAATAGTAGGTTTTATTTCTACACTATTAATTTCAGGATGTTCAGAATCATTTTTGGAAGTAGATTCACCTACAGATGAAACTATTGATACGTATTTTACGACTGAGGCACATATCCAAGAGGCAGTTGTAGCCGCTTATGAGCCTTTACATTGGCCTGATTGGGCTATGTCTGAATATAATCCCATTAATATTATGAGTGATATTATGGCGGATGATATTTGGGTAGGAGGTCAAGATAAAACTGATAATAAGAATTGGCATTTGATGATGAATTATGAGTCTCTCCCAAATTATGTAATAAAAGGAATATGGACTGATGCTTATTCTGGAGTTAAACGCTGTAATGATGTTATTAAATATCTTGGCTGGTGTGATAATATATCTACAGAAAACGAGAATTATTATAAAGCACAGGCTCTGGCTCTAAAAGTGTTTTATTATAATTGGTTATGGAAATTCTGGGGCAATATTCCTTATTATGAAGAAAATTTGTCTTCTCCTTTTATCGCTGATCAGATTAGTGCAGATTCAGTTTATACAAATATGATTAATAATTTGGAAACTGTAATCAATATGGATGCTTTTCCAATGAAAGAAACAGCAGATAATTATGGACGTGTTACTAAAGCTATGGTTTATATGCTTTATGCCGAAATAGTTATGTATCAGAAGGATGAAAGTCGTTATGCTACTGCATTGAGTTATATGGAAGAAATTATTAATTCAGGTCAATATTCTTTGGCTAGTGATTTTACTGGAATCTTTTTAGAATCTGGAGAGTGGGGATCAGGATCTATTTATGAAGTTATTTATAAAGACGATGATGCTGTTCGTTCTTGGGATAATCCTCTATATCCAGGTGGAACTATATTGCCTACATTAATTAGTCCTCATTCATGGGCAGATGGAACAGATGGACATGATCAAGGTTGGGGCTTCTGTCCTGTACGTCAATCCACTTATGATATGTATGAAGAAGGAGATACTCGCCGTGATGCTACTTGTTGGAATGCAGCTGCTGTAGGAGACTATAATCATCGTTACCAAGATACGGGTTTCTTTTTAGAAAAATATGCTGCACTAACGGGTAATAATGAAGACCAAAAAGCTGATGCACAACTAAACTGGAATAATAATTTACGAATTTATCGTTATGCAGAGACTTTGCTTAATGCCGCTGAATTGTTAGTAAGAACCAGTGGGTCAATGACCGATGCTAGTACTTATTTAAATCTTGTCCATCATCGTGCTGGATTGACAGATAATGTGTCTCCAACAATTGATAATATCATAAAGGAACGTCATTTAGAATTCGTAGGTGAAGGAAAAAGATATTGGGACCTTATTCGTACTGATAAAGCGGAAAGTACTTTAGTACCAGATGAATTTGGATATCGTACGAATACTTGGTCAAATAGTAAAAAATATTTACCTATTCCACAGAGTGAAATAGATGCTGCTAATGGTACATTGGTACAAAATAATTATTAAGTTTAAAAATAGTCAAGAATGAAACGAATATATACAAATTTATTTTATATTTTAATGGTGTTACTAGCTTTTAATGCTTGTTCTCCAGATGAATATACTCATCCTTCTGAAGAAGGATTACCACTTGTATCTGCTATAAGTGATAGTGATGTTAGTATAATAGTAAATGATGAAACCAATGAAGTATCCTTTTCTGTAGCTACACCTGAAGGATGTATGCCATTTTGGACAGTAGAAAAGAATAATCATAAAGGAGATAGTTATTCTACTAGGAATTCTTTTTCTGATATTTATGCTAATGCAGGTACATACACTATTGAATTAAAATTGGTTAATGCTAATGGAATTAGTGATGGGGCTATAACTAAAAGTTTTACAGTTACTAATTCCTTGGTAGACTTTACAGCATACATAAATATGTTGAAGAATAAAAGTTGGAGAATTTATAGTGAGATAGATGCTCATTTAGCTTGTGGAGAATCTGGAACAGATGGAACGGGCTTGTGGAGTGCTAGTCCTGGAGAGAAAGAAGGAACTGGATTATATGATAGTCGTATAAGTTTTGATGAAGATATGAATTATACTTTCGATCCAGGAGAAAGTGGAAATGTTTTTGTTAATGCTGGTTCTACTTTACTCGGAACAAGTCCTGATGAACAAGATTTTGATGTGGCTGTGGAGGCTAAAACTAGTAATTATAAATTTGAGGTAGATGGAGATGATGTTTATCTTGTATTAGATAAAGAGGCTTTATTCCCATATATAGCTAGTGATGGCTTGTATGAAGCTCCTAGATATAAAATAACAAGTATTTCTGGAACACAAATGAACTTACTATCCGATGATGGTAATATAGCTTGGCAATATATATTGACTAGTTCAGATGCTACGGGACCTGGAGGATATGATCCTGATAGTGAGTATAATATGTGGACTAAGGCTGATGTTACGACTACTTTCTGGTTTGCTGATGCTAATTGGACTCAAATTGATGATCCTGGATTTACGAGCGATGGTAATAAATATGTTATAACTATGCCAAATGCTACGGTATCTCAATGGCAAGCACAATGTATATTTAGTACGGATATAACTACAAATTCAGCGACTAATTATGATTTTTCTCTACTTCTTAATTCATCGAAAGATTGTAGTGGTGTAACAGTAAAATTAGTCGATAGTGAAAATGATGGAATATTTTATTTTGTCGACCAAGTAGATTTAAAGGCTTATGAGGATTATGTATTTATTAAAACTGATATGCTGGGTCTTGATATGGATAATGTAAAACTTGTTCTTGATTTTGGTGGAAATGAAGCTAATACTGAAGTTACTATTAGTAGGTGCGTTCTTAAAGATCACAGTTTTGATGATGGTACTGTTATAGAAGATCCTGATGACGATGATGATACCGATTGGGATGTAAATTCTAAAAATAATCTTTGGAATTCTATGACTTATACTAATTTCTTCTTTTATGCTGATGAAAATTGGGCTGCTTATGATCAGGAGCCTGGATTCGAGGATGATAATAAAACATATACTATTACTCTACCTTATGCTACGGTTTCACAATGGCAGGCTCAAGTGCATTTCAAAACAGATATGTCTGCAGACGCAAATACTAACTATGATTTTAGTTGTACATTAAATTCTAATCAAGATTTAACAGGCGTAACTATTAAAGTGGTGCAGACAGATGGTGATGATGGTACTGATAATTCAGGAAATGCTTTCTTTATCGAACGTGTTAATTTGAGCGCTTATACTGATTATGTTTTCAAGATGCCAGCAAAATCTACAGAGCAAGCGATGGATAGGGTATCATTAGTATTTGATTTTGGAGGAAATCCTGAGAATACAGTTGTTACAGTAAGTAATGTTATTTTTCAAAAAACACTAAGTGAATAAAATTAAAATGAGAAATATAAAGATTTTAAGCCTTTTATCCTTCGTAATAGGAATCGTGGCTTGTAGTAGTAGTGGTACCGATATTGAATCTACTAATACTATTAGTGGAACCCCTGCACAAATAAGTGTATCTTATAGCGATACAATAGTTGATTTGAATGTGGTCTCAAGTGCAGAATGGGCCGCCTTTAGCGATGAAAGTTGGATTAATTGTTCTCCGTCGGGTTCAGTAAATCTTACCGGAACAGTAGAAGTGAGTATTTCTGCTAATACAAGTGATGATGCTAGAACAGGAAATATTGTCTTAAAATCAGGAACTACACGCAGTCTGATAGAGGTTAATCAGTCTGGAAAGCCGGTTGATACAAGTATTATTGCCCCAGAAGGTTATGAATTGGTTTGGAATGATGAATTTGATTCAAATACAGAACCTAATACTGAGGATTGGTATTACGAGACAGGAGATAATGGTTGGGGTAATAATGAAATCCAAAATTATGTGGCAGGAAGTGTAGGTGGAGAGCAGTTGGCTTCGATAGAAGATGGTATTTTGACTATTACTTGTAAAAAAGTTGATGATGAAGTTTGTTCTATTCGTATGAATACTACTAAAAGTTGGAAGTATGCTTACGTTGAAGCTCGTTTGAAATTGCCTTCAGGAAAAGGTACGTGGCCTGCATTTTGGATGATGCCTAAGAATTTTACGTCTTGGCCAGGTGATGGAGAGATAGATATTATGGAAGAAGTTGGGTATAATCCTAATTATGTGTCATCTACTATTCATTGCGATGCTTATAATGGAGCAGATGGGACTCAAAAGACAACGCAGAAGTATCTATCTACAGCCCAGTCTGATTATCATATATATGCATTAGAATGGACAGCTGATTATATAAAAACTTATGTTGATGGGGAGTTGCTTTTTACATATATGAATGATGGGTCTGGAGAAGCAAAATGGCCTTTTGATGCTGCTTTTTATGTAAAGTTAAATCTCGCATGGGGAGGTAATTGGGGAGGAGCTCAAGGTGTTGATGAGTCGTCTCTTCCAGCTTCTTATATGATTGATTATGTGAGAGTATTTCAGAAACAGTAAGCGTTTTAGATTATACTGAATGATGCAATATTAGATAGCGTTTTTTTATTAAAACGCTATCTTTTTTGTTAAAGATATTGTACATGCTTTTCTATATATTGTACATTTTTTTTAGCTAAATGATTACATAGATTTGTTAAATAATTTTGAGACTTAAAATAACCATATATGAAATTACAAACATATGTAATTCCTTTACTATTATCGACATTATGTATTAAAGGTTTTGCACGAAAGACGAAACAATTACATCCAAATATTTTATGGCTTACGTATGAGGATACATCACCACAATTTATAGGATGTTATGGAAATGATAAAGCCATAACTCCTGTTATGGATGATTTAGCTAAAGAAGGAGTGAGGTTCACAAATGCCTTTTCAACAGGGACAGTATCGTCAGCAAGTAGGTTTTGTTTAATAACAGGCTGTCGTCCAAGTAGATATGGTACTGGTAATCATCGTAGTAATTTTGAGATTCCTGACTTTGTTCATGGTTTTCCTGAGTATCTGCGAAGTGCTGGTTATTACACTTCAAATAATTTTAAAACAGATTATAATCATAAAAATCATTTAACTATGACGAGATTGTCTTGGGATGAAAGTAGTCGTACTGCATCGTGGAGAAAAAGAAAACCAGGACAACCATTTTTCGCTGTATTTAATAGTATGGATTCTCATCAATCTCGTACTATGACCAATCCTTGGAATGTGTATAAAAAGCAGGTATTGGATGAATTGTCTCCTAAAAGAACATTAGCAGTAGATGAAAATTTTGAAATGCCTGCCTTTTATAATGATACTCCAGAAATGCGTAAACAAGTGTCAAGAGTGTATAATTCTATATCATTGACTGATCAACATTTTGGAGAAATCCTTAAAAAATTAGATGAAGATGGTTTAAGAGATAGTACTATTATATTTTGTTTCTCTGATCATGGAGAAGGTATTCCTAGAGGTAAAGGAAGTTCTCTAGGTTCTGGTTATCGTATTCCATTTATAATGTGGATACCAGAAATGTATAAAGATTTAACACCATGGGGTAGTGGAGTAATTTCAGATGAATTAGTTAGTTTTGAAGATTTTGGAGCTACAGTACTTTCTCTATGTGGCGTAGAAATTCCTTCTTATATCGAGGGCCGGCCTTTTCTTCCTGCCAAGAAAGAAGTAAAAAAGAAGTATGTGTATGGATCTTGTGATGCTATAGATAGTAATTCTGAATTATCTCGTTCTGTAACTGATGGACACTATTTGTATACGAGAGTATTTACATGTTATGAACCATTCGTGCGTTGGATTTGTTATTATGATTTTTCAGATATACAAACATATATGCGAAAGGATTTTGCAAGTGGAAAATTAAATAATAAACAAGCAGAAATAATGAAACCTCGTGTGTCGGAATATTTATATGATTTAAAATCTGATAGATGGGAATTAAATAATTTAGCATCAATACCTGAGTATAGAAATAAATTAAAAACTTTTCGTAAGGTAATGAAAAGACATCTTATTGAAACAAAAGATGTAAATTTTATTCCTGAATATACTTTATCATTAAAAGAAAATGAAGAGAATATTATACCTTATTATTTAAGGTTAAATGATGAGGTATATCCAATTAAAGATGTTGTTAATACTGCTATGTTATGTGGTCTAGGGGAAGATGTAATAAATAAACAAATCAAAAAAGTTCAATCGAATAATTCAATCGTTTCATATTGGGCTGCGATTGGGCTTTTTACTCAACGTTCATTATTAAAACCCTATGCAGAACAACTTATTCAAGTTTTATCTAATGTAGATTATTTTCCTACACGTGTTTGGTTAGCTGCTTCTATATTAAATATTAAAGAGAGTGAAACTGCAAGAAAAGTTATTAATGACGGATTATTTAATTCTAATAGATATATAAATATCTATACTCTAAATGCATTGACTGAAATGAATCTTGATGTAGCTAAGACTTTTATTCCTAAACTTAGTGAGATAGAAAAGAGATATTATATTGATAAAAATTATGATGTAATAAGTATGCTTTCTGTAGTTAAGTTAAGACTTGAAGATATACCTATTCATTATGATAATTTCTGGTAAATCGATATATGCTCATATAATACTTATTTAAAATATTAAATTAACTAAAATGAAAAAATTAAAACTGTTTTTTCGATTGATAGGGCCTAGAGTGGTTTTACCAATCTTAATGGGAACGTGCATCCTATTATGCTGTCCCCAAAATGCTTATTCAACAAATACAAGTAATTCACAGAATCTTCAAGAGAAGGTTTCGCTTTCAGGTATTGTGATTGATGAGTTTAATAACTCTGTAATAGGTGCAAGTTTGGTGGAAGTAGGGACATCAAACTGGACAATTACTGATAATGATGGAAAGTTTTCTTTATCAGTTCCAATAGGCGCATCAATTAAAGTCTCTTTTATTGGTTTTAAGGACCAAATAATAAAAGTAAATTCAAAAGCAAAACTTACTATAAAACTTATACAAGATGCACAAGTATTAAACGATGTGGTCGTCGTAGGTTTTGGAACGCAGAAGAAAATTAATTTAACAGGTTCAGTAGCAGTGGTAGATGATAAGGAGATAAGCTCTCGTCCTATATCTAATA
>JBAYDV010000047.1:0-15447 GCA_041668045.1 Bacteroidales bacterium
CATTTCAGCTTGTTTCTCTGGTGTAACAGGTCTCTGAGGCATTTTTTGATTGCGACGATTTCTTCCTTGAGCGAAAGATACATTTGTAGTTAAAACTAATGCTAGTACTACAGTGATAAAATTAGATGTTTTCATTTTTTTTATTTTTAAAATTATTTACATCTATGACTATATTTTTATTAAAAAGTTTAATTTTGTAAAAATTTATTTATTTAAAAACTAAAATTATGTGCGGAATAGTAGGTTATATAGGTAATAAAAATGCTTATCCAATTTTAATCAAAGGATTAAAAAGATTGGAATATAGAGGCTATGATAGTGCGGGTATAGCATTGATTAATGAAAGTGGTAATCTTCTTATTCATAAAACGAAAGGGAAAGTCGCTGATTTAGAGAATTTTGTTAAAAATAAAGATATATCAGGTACGGTAGGTATTGCTCATACGAGATGGGCTACCCACGGGGAACCAAATAATATTAATGCTCATCCACATTACTCGGAGTCTGAAAACATTGCTATAATACATAATGGTATTATAGAAAATTATAAATCTTTAAAAAAGGAGTTGATTAATAATGGCTATCATTTTAAAAGTGAAACAGATACAGAGGTTTTAGTACAGCTAATAGAGTATATTCAGAAGTCTAGTAAAGTCTCTCTGTTACATGCTATTCAGATGGCTTTAAAGACTGTCGTAGGAGCTTATGCGATAGTAATTATTGATAAAAATAATCCTAATACTCTTATTGCAGCTAGGAAAGGTAGTCCTTTGGTAATCGGCTTGGGTGATGATGAGTTCTTTATAGGTTCTGATGCTACTCCTATCATCGAATATACTAAGAAAGTGGTGTATATTGAAGAGGAGCAAATCGCTGTTATGAAGAAAGGTCAAGATCTATTGGTTAAGTCTTTATCAGATGTTGAACAGCTTCCTCAAATACGAACTCTTGAGATGAATTTAGCTCAAATTGAAAAATCTGGCTTTGATTATTTTATGTTGAAAGAGATTTTTGAGCAACCAGAAACTCTTTTGTATTCTATGAAAGGTAGACTAAATGTTAATTTAGAGGATATTAAACTTTCTGGCGTCGAAGATAATAAGGAGATTTTCTTAAATACTAAAAGAATCATTATCTGTGGTTGTGGTACTTCTTGGCATGCTGGATTGATTGGTAAGTATATAATAGAAGAATTAACTAGAATCCCTGTAGAAGTCGAATATTCATCTGAATTTAGATATAGAAATCCGGTTATTTATAAAAATGATATAGTTATAGCACTTTCACAGTCTGGAGAAACTGCAGATACTATGGCAGCTATTCAACTTGCTAAGAAAAAAGGGGCATTCCTTTATGGAATTTGTAATGTAGTAGGTTCGTCTATACCAAGAGCTACTGATTCTGGTTCTTATACTCATGCGGGACCTGAGATAGGCGTGGCTTCTACTAAGGCTTTCTCTGCTCAAGTAACAACATTAATTATGTTAGCGCTTTCTATAGCTAAAGCAAAACACACTTTAGAAAAGTGTGACTTTATAGATATAATAAATAGTCTTCAAGATATACCTTCAAAAATTGATTTAATTCTTAAAAAGAATGAGGAGATTAAGCGTTATGCACAAATATTTACTTATGCTAAAAATTTCATATATCTTGGTAGGGGAGTTAATTATCCTGTCGCCTTGGAGGGAGCATTAAAACTTAAAGAAATATCATATATCCATGCAGAGGGTTATCCTGCAGCGGAGATGAAACATGGTCCTATCGCCCTTATCGACGAAGAGATGCCAGTAGTGGTAATCGCTACACGTAGAGGTCATTATGATAAAATAGTTAGTAATATTCAAGAAATTAAGGCACGTAAAGGTAGAGTAATAGCTATAGTTACTAAAGGTGATGTGGAAGTTAGTAAAGTGGCTGATTACGTAATAGAGATACCTGATACTCTTGAATGTTTAACACCATTACTCTCAGTTGTCCCATTACAATTATTAGCTTATCATATTGCTATTGCTAAAGGTCGTAATGTAGATCAACCAAGAAATTTAGCTAAATCTGTAACGGTAGAATAATAATTCCCTGTTACTTATATAAGTCCTTGTTGTTTTAGAAGAGCTTCCGCTTGAGGATCCCTACCTCTAAAATTACGATATAATATTTCTGCATCTTCTATATTTCCTCTGGATAATATATTTTTTCTAAAAGATGTAGAAGTATTTTTATTAAAAAGTCCATCTTCCTTAAATTTGGCAAATGCGTCTGCCTCTAGAACTTCTGCCCATTTGTATGAATAATATCCTGCAGAGTAGCCATTAGAAAAAATATGGCCAAATGAAGGAGAAAATGCCATACCATCTAATAATGGAAGGACTTTACATCGAGATATGCATTTATGCTCAAATTCTACGACATCTCCATTAAAAGGTTCTGTTAATGTGTGCCATGCCATATCGCTGATACCGAAAATAAGTTGTCTGACGAAGGCATAACCTGCATTAAAATTCTTAGCTGCTATGATTTTATCCATTAAGCTATCTGGAATAGTTTCGCCAGTTTTATAATGGATAGCGAAAGTATTCATAAACTCTTTTTCATATGCCCAATTTTCCATAAATTGAGAAGGTAGTTCAACGAAATCTCTTGCAACATTGGTTCCTGTTAATGACGAATAATGTCCTTCAGCTAATATTCCATGAAGAGCATGTCCGAATTCATGTAACAGAGTGGTAAATTCTCTGAAAGTTAATAAAGACGGAGTATCGCCGTTAGGTTTAGTAAAGTTAGTTACTACTGAAATAAAAGGTCTTTCTTCTTTTTCGTTTTGAATAGATTCCTCTCTAAAATTAGTCATCCAAGCTCCTCCTCTCTTGGATTTTCTTGGATAATAGTCCATGTATAATAGAGACATAAAGCGTTTATCTGAGCCTTGATTAGTGTCGTATACCTCGAAGATTTTTATATCGGGGTTATATTTAGGCAATGTAAGGTTTTCAATAAATTGTAGCCCATATAACTTGCCAGCTAAATCGAATATCGCTTTTTCTACCTTATTTATTTCAAAATAAGGCTTAGTTTCCTCATCATCTAAGTCAAACTCTGCTTTTCTATACTTTTCGCTGTAGAAAGATAAATCCCATGGCATAAAATCTTCCTTAAAACCAAGAGATTTAGCATATAATTTAACATCTTCTATGTCTTTTTTAGCGTGAGGAAGGGTTTTGTCTAGTAAATCTTCGAGGAATTTATTTACAGTAGATGTCTTTTTAGCCATTCTATTTTCTAATGCATACTCTGCATAAGTTCTATATCCTAATATATTGGCTATTTGTATCCTAATATTAACTATTTGTTTAATAATCTTAGTATTATCGAATTTTCCATTAATACATCTACTATTGTATGCTTCCCATATTCTTTGTCTAAGTGCTCTATTTTGACAATATTTTAAGAAAGGACCATAGCATGGAGCATCAAGAGTAAATACCCATCCTTCTTTTCCTTTTTTAATCGCCTCTTCTTTAGCCATATTTAAAAGAAAATCTGGGAGACCTTGAATGTCTTCTATATTATTAATTTCAAGATAATAATCATTAGTAGCAGAAAGTACATTCCTACTAAATTTAAGACTTAGCAGTGAAGCTTTTTGAACAAGTTCACTATACTTGGCTTTATCATTTTCTGCAAGTAAAGCTCCATTTCTGGCGAAATCTTTATAAGTTTCAGATAATAGTCTTTTTTGTTCAATATTTAATATTGAACATTTATTTTCTTCATTTTTTCTTTCAGTAGAATAAACTTCCTTTATTCTTTTGAAGAGTTTATCATTTAATAATATACCAGTAGTGTATTCTGTAACTAATGGATTGATATCTTCTGCGATCTGTTGCATTTCTTCAGAAGTATCTGCTTCATTTAAGTTATAAAAAATACCAGCTACTTTTTCAAAATCAGTACCAGATTTTTCAAGTGCTTCTATCGTATTTTCGAAAGAAGGTTTTTCTTTATTATCTGTGATGGCTTTTATTTCTTTCTTAGCATTTGAAATGCTTATATTAAAAGCATCTTTATAATCACTTATTTTTATTTTACTAAAATCAGGTGCTCCGAATGCAAGTTTGGAATCTTCTAATATTTGATTTTTCATATCGTGATAATATTATTAAAATTTAAACATTACTCTTTTTCAATCTTTGCAAAGATATTAATAATTCCTTTCCTACTTATAGTATATCCAAGATTATAACACATGATTTTATTATTTAGAATACTTGTAAAATAATTAAAATCAAAGCCTGCTGAATACAAATCAGTATATGTACACCTTTTATTGTTATTATTTATAAATTCATTTAATATAGAATGATTCTTTTTTAACTTTTTATTTATGGAATAGATATAGCTATTTTTCTTTCGATATTTTCTATTATTATAATTAGTTCTACAAATATCACTACAGAATTTTTTATCACTTCTTCCTAATATCTTTTTCCCACATTCTAGACAGTAATTCATGGTGTTAATTTTTTTTGGTTTTGGTTACAAAACTAAAATATTCTAATGAGTAAAAGAAGTATAATCAATAGTTAAAAAGCATAATTATTGAATTTTTTATAGAAAATATAAGTTTTTATAAAAAAAAATAGAATTATAAAATTTTTAAATAATTATATAATTCTATGCTTGATAAAAAAAAAGATATGAATCAATTATAAACGTTTATAAATGCTTAAAGAGAACTTTATATCCTTAAGAATATATTACTTCGTAGCGAATTTTAAAACATAAAAAAATGGATAGATCAGTAAACAGATTAGAATTAAGAGGTTATGTGGGAAGAGATCCACGAGTAAGAGAGATTGGAGACAGAAAAGTTATTAATCTTTCTATTGCGACTAATGAACATTATCTTGATAAGGAAGGTAAGCAATGTGAAATTACTACATGGCATAGAGTTGAGGCTTGGTCAGGAGAAAAGATGCCAAATTTTGATAATATTAAAAAGGGGACATTGTTAGCACTGACAGGTAAAATTAGAAATAATAAATATGTCAATGCGGATAATGAAGAAGTCAAGTATAATGATGTTTTAGCTGTGAGGATGGAGATCGAAAAACCTATGTAATTATCATCCTGCAAAGAATATTTAATTATCCTTTGCAGGATAATAAAAAACCGATAACTTTGTAAAATTGAAAAATACATAGTTATGGAGAGAAAAATATATTTAACGAATTCTCTTTCACGTAAGAAAGAATTATTCGTTCCTATAAATAAAGGCATGGTCGGATTATATGTGTGTGGTCCTACAGTCTATGGAGATCCTCATTTAGGGCATGCGAGACCAGGAATTACATATGATATTTTAGTGAGATTATTTCGATTTCTTGGCTATAAAGTGAGATATGTAAGAAATATTACAGATGTTGGACATTTAGTTGGAGATGTAGATTCTGGTGAAGATAAAATAGCTGTTAAAGCTAAATTAGAACAATTAGAACCTATGGAGATAGCACAGATTTATACTCTAAGTTATCACGCAGCTATGAGAAAGCTTAACACGCTTCCTCCTAGTATAGAACCAAGAGCTTCTGGCCATATTATGGAACAGATAGATTTAGTTCAAAACATATTAGATAATGGTTTTGCTTATGAAAGTAATGGATCTATTTATTTCGATGTTCTAGCGTATAATAAGAAATTTCATTATGGAGTTTTATCTGGAAGAAAAGTTGAGGATTTATTAGCCAATACTAGAACTCTTGATGGACAGAGTGATAAAAAAAGTCCTATGGATTTCGCATTATGGAAAAAAGCAGCTCCAGAGCACATTATGAAATGGAAATCTCCATGGAGTCTAGGTTTCCCTGGTTGGCATGCAGAATGTTCAGCGATGAGTGCTAAATATTTAGGTGACGAGTTCGATATTCATGGAGGAGGAATGGATTTGCTATTCCCACATCATGAATGTGAAATAGCGCAGAATACAGCCTCTAGAGGGAAAAGTGGAGTACACTATTGGATGCATAATAATATGGTTACTATCAATGGCCAAAAAATGGGAAAATCTTTAGGTAATTTCATTACATTAAATGAATTATTTAATGGAACTCATAAAGCACTTGAACGTGCATATTCTCCTATGACTATAAGATTTTTCATATTACAAGCTCATTATCGCAGTACTTTAGATTTTAGTAATGCTGCACTCCAAGCTGCTGAAAAAGGACTTAAGAGAATGCTTAATGCTATGAAAGATGTTAAAAATCTTTCAACAGTTTCAGGAGATAATACTAATGAGAATATCCTTAAGATTCAGGATGAGGTTATGACGGCATTATGTGATGACCTAAATACGCCAATAGCTCTTTCTCATCTTTTTGATGCTGTTAAGATAGTTAATCAAGTAAAAGATGGATCATTACAGATCACTGAAAATGATAAAACGAATCTTACTAATCTATTAGTAGATATTAATACTAAAGTTTTAGGATTAGAAGAAGAAAACAGTTCAGATGAATCTGAAGGCTTAGTTGATGGCTTAGTAAATATGATTCTTGATGTAAGAAAAGATTCAAAAGCTAAGAAAGATTTCGCTACAAGTGATTTAATAAGAGACAAACTGAACCAACTTGGAATTCAAATTAAGGATACCAAAGATGGTGCAGAATGGTCTATTATGTAAATATTTTTATTCAGTAATTAAAAATTTAATTTAATAGTCTGAATAATATTAGGATTAACGCTGTTACATACAGGACATGTATGGACGGCGTTTTCTATAAGTTCCTTTTCTTTTTGAGTATAATTATTTTTAGGAAAATTAAAATTTAATTTTATTTCATATACTCTTCTAGGATTTGATGCCATAATTTTTTCTATGTCAATAGTTGTACCATCTATAGAAAAATTATTTTCTTGAGCGGTTATTCCAATAATCGTAAGCATGCAAGATCCTAAAGATGATGCAAATAAGTCAGTAGGAGAGAAAGATTCTCCTTTTCCATGGTTATCTAAAGGAGCATCAGTGATGACTTTTACTTTTGATTGTAAATGTTCAATCTCGGTTCTTAAATTACCAAGACATTTAGTATGCATTTTAGTCATGATATTATTTTTTAATAGATTATACTAATTATTTTATAGGAGTTCCAATTAATGTAGCAGAAGTACAAGATTCAACTAAAACATTAACATAATCTCCTGGTTTATAATTCCCAGCAGGAAATACACATACCTTATTTTCTGAAGTTCTTCCAGATAACTCTTTATCAGATTTCTTAGAAAATCCTTCTACTAGCACTTCAAACTTTTTACCTACATCTTTTTTATTAGATTCCATAGATAATTTAGTTTGTAGTTCTATGATTTCATTTAATCTACGAGCTTTAGTCTCTGGACTTACATCATCTGGGAAGCGACCTGCTGCCATAGTTCCAGGTCTTTCAGAATATTGGAACATAAATGACCAATCATATTTTACTTCTTCCATTAATGAAAGTGTTTCTTTATGATCTTCTTCTGTTTCAGAACAAAAACCTGTAATAATATCTGTAGTTATACCTGCTGTAGGTAAAACTTCTTTAATCTTAGCTATTCTTTCAAGATATTGTTCTCTGGTATAAATTCTATGCATCTTTTTTAGGATTCTAGTACTGCCAGATTGAACAGGAAGATGTATATGGTTGCAAATATTAGGATACATGGCAATAGTGTATAAAACACTATTTTTCATATCTTTTGGATGGGAGGTAGAGAAACGGACTCTTAATTTTGGATCAATTAGTGCCACCATCTCAAGTAATTGAGAAAAATCAACAGTGTTACTTGTATTCTTAGGATCCATCCATATATAAGAGTTGACATTTTGTCCAAGAAGATTAACTTCTTTATAGCCTTTATTAAATAAATCTTTAGCTTCGTTTATAATAGATTGAGGGTCTCTACTTCTTTCTACACCTCTAGTGTATGGAACTACACAATAAGTGCAATAATTATTACAACCTCTCATAATAGAAATGTAAGCTGATACACCATTTTTATCAGTTCTTACTGGAATTATATCTGAATATGTTTCTTCTTTTGAAAGGTCTGTACTCATTTGTTTATTATTATTGTCTAAAGCTTCTAATAAACGAGGTAAATCTCTATAATTATCAGGTCCTAATACTAGGCTTATATCACGATGTGCCAGTAACTTGTCTTTAAGTCTTTCTGCCATACATCCTAATATGCCTATTATTACATCTTTATTCTTTCTTTTTTCTGCGTGGAATTTATTGACTCTTCCCCATATTCTTTGCTCTGCATTATCTCTAATCGAACAGGTATTAACTAATATAAGATTAGCATCTTCGATGTTTTCTGTACGTTCATATCCGTCATCTTTTAGTATTGATAATGCTAGTTCAGAATCATATACATTCATCTGGCAGCCATAAGTCTCTATATATACTTTTTTATCTATATTATTCATAGCTACAAAGATAGTGAGAAAAAAAGAATTTTATATCTTTGCAAACTAAAGAAATTAATATGCGAAAATTTATTATAGTAGTTTTATTAGCATTACCTTTTATTATTACTACTTCCAGTTGTTCTAAATATAGAGATATAACTATTGAGGAGGTGAATATAGGCTCTATTTCGATGAAATCTACTGATAGAGTTCAAGCGACTTTAAATGTAGAAATTAATAATCCTACACACCATAATTTTATAATAAAGGATATAAATGGTTTTTTTTATAAAAGCGATAAAAATTTAGCAGAGATAAATTTAAAAAATACTCCTACTATAAAGAAAAATAGAACTTCTACTATTCCACTAGTTTTAAATGTACATTTTACAGATCCTGTATCCATGTTATATTTAGGCTTAAATTATAAAGACTTAGATTTTAATGAAATTTTCCTAGATGTAGATATTAAAGCTAATACAAGTTTTGGAATTCAGAAGACAAAACGATTTAAAAAAATTTCTGTGGCTCAGTTATTGAAATTAAAGAATAGAAATAATAAAAATAATAAATAGAATGAAAAAAGCATTAGTGTCAATTTTCGTGTTAATGTGTGTATTTGTTCCAAATATACTAGCTCAAAATAATGATGAACATGAACAAAAAGATGTCAGTCAATATATCATAGACACTTCTAAAGTAGAGATTCATACTGATTCATTAAAGCTTATGTTATCTAGAGAAGATTCTTTAACCTACGATGAGTTAAAAAGTCGAGTAGGAAAGTATTTCGTAGTGTCACCAGCTTTACTCAAAGCAGAGAACCTTCAGCTAGAAAAAAATAAATCACGTCGAACACAAGGTTATAGAATAAGAATATTCTTTGATAATAAAAGAGATGCTAGAGATATATCTAAACAGATTATTGCCAATTTTAACTTTCTTTATCCTGATGTCCCTGCATATAGAGAATATGCCAATCCATATTTTGAAGTTACAGTAGGAGATTTTAGAACTAAATCAGAGGCGATGAAATTTATGCAAGAATTGAAAAAAATATATCCCTCAGTTTTTATCGTGAGGGATTATATATTTGAGTAAATTTTATTTTATTATTTTTTTCTCCACCATCTAGGTCTAAATCTAGTGGCTAGATTATGAGCTAGTTCTATCATTGGTTTTATATGTCTTTCTATTTTTTCAGGATATACATCTGATAATTTTACGAGAATTCCAGTTTCTTCGACATCACCAAAAGTTTTGTTAATAGCTGTTCCAAATACTTTCATAGAAGGAGAAAGATTCATATATGAATTAATTAATGGTGGAATAAACTCCCCATAGTTTTTTAACTCCTTAAAAAGTACACGATAGGCTTCCTTATAATCTAATCCATCAAAAAGTTTATCATAATATTCGTTATTTTGGTCATAATCTATTGGTTCTATAGGAGTAACTAGATTTTCTTTATCTCCGAAAAACTTTTGAAAGAAATTTAATAATACATTCCTAGCCCTAACATTGTATGTAGTGTACATTGTAACTTTACCGAAGAAATATTCATAATTATCATATTTATACATTATAGCCCCTAAACCATCCCATAGATTATCTAAAGAATAAAGTCCTTTTTTATTTATATTTCGGCCTTGATAGTTTGGTTGAATAAATGATCTACCAAGTTCAATAGTGTAAGGAAGATAATCTTTGATAAAAGTATCAGAAAAATTAAAAAGTTCTGTAGTCGCCATCTTCTTAGGTTCTAAACCTCCTCCACATAATATATATCGATATCCACCAAGTATCTCTTCTGCTTTAGGATCCCAAACTATTAGTTGCTTATATGGTGAAACACTATCGACGTCAAATTCATCGATATCTACTGATTTACCAGTCCCTCCTCCTGCGTTTCTAAATGTCATCTCACGAAGTCGTCCAATTTCCTTCATGATATTTGGAGAATCTTGAAATGTAACTTCGTAAAGCTCATTATCGCTTTTTCTAGTATTACGAATATACTTATCAGATGTTAATTCATCCATTATCAAGTTTCTGTCAATCGGTTTTATTATCGGTTCCATTATTTATCTGATTTTATTGTGTACACTTTATTTTTTATAATCTGAGCCCATTCTCTTAAAGAATGATCAGTAGTAATAGAAGAACTTTTTATAGGTTTATCATAATAAATATCAAATTTACTATTTTTTTGTTTAAACATTTCATTTACGAGATAAAAAGTCTCTATGTTGAATTTAATATGCAAAAATTTTCTTAGTTTAGCTAATCTGTAAAAAAACATTGAATTTCTACCCTCGAAGTAAATAGGGACTATATCTCTATCATATTCCTTGGCCTTATTTATAAATGTTTTTTTCCAATCTAGATCTTTTATTTTACCCTTATTCAGTCTAGAACAGAGACCAGCAGGAAAAAATAATATTTGACTATCAGATTTAAACGCATTATTGATTCTATTTGCATAATTATTATTCATTTTACCATATTTATTAATCGGAATGAATACTGATTCAAGCGGGGCTATGTTTAGAAGCTCATCTCTTACTACAAATTTAATATCTCCAAATATTTTACCAATAGATGCGATATGTATCAGTCCATCAAGCCCTCCAAGAGGATGATTAGAAACGAATATATATCTTTTAGATTTATCTAAAGAATATTTATTATGTATTTCATAACTAACCTGAAGTTTATCTAAAACTTTCTCAGCGAATTCAACGCCTTCAAATCCCTCATCTTTAGATAAAGAAAGCATTTCATTTAATTCTTTAATATGAAGTATTCTTTTTAAATATCTCATAAAAAAACCAGGGATAATATTCAGAAGCTTTGGATTTTTATCTGCTATTATCTTTTCTAAATCTAAATCTATAATCTTTTCGTTTGGCATAATCATTATATTTCAAAGTACAAATTTAAATAAATTTCATATATTTGTATCAATATGTTAAAACAAGGATTACAACAAAAATTACAGCAAGGTTTATCTCCGCTTCAAATCCAGACTATTAAACTTCTGGAGTTGACGACTTTGGAGTTAGAGCAGCGCATAAAAAAAGAGCTGGAGGAGAATCCTGTTTTAGATGAAGGAATTCAAGAAAGTGATTCAGATGATGATGAACCTAAGAATTTATCATTAAGTGACTATAATCAAGATGATCCTACACCAGCCTATAAATTATACGTCAATAATCAGGGAAAAGATATAAAACCACAATATAATGTTTTCTCTGTAAAGGAGAGTTTTCAGCAAAATCTTGAAATGCAATTAGGCTATAGACACTTGGATGAAAGGACTAGAACTGTAGCTTTGTTTATGATTGGAAGTCTTGATGATGATGGCTATTTAAGAAGAGACTTAGAATCTTTGTCTGATGATATAGCATTTAGATTAAATATAGAAGTCTCAGTAGAAGAATTAGAAAGAATTCTTCATATGATACAAGAATTTGAACCTGTAGGTATAGGAGCTAGAAACCTTCAAGAATGCCTTCTTTTGCAGATAAAAACGAAAAGAAAGAATAAAGATAGAGATAATGCTATAGATATATTAGAAAATTATTTTGAAGAATTTACTAAGAAGCATTATAAGAAAATTATAAGCAAAAAAGGAATTACTGAAGAAGAGTTAAAAGCTGCTATAGCAGAAATAGTACGTTTAAATCCTCGTCCTGGTGGACAGCTTGATGATTCATATATTGAACAAGCACAGCAGGTAGTACCTGATTTCATTTTAGAAAGAAAAGATGGAGAGTATATACTTTCTATGCCTAAATATAATGTTCCAGAACTGAAAATTAATAAAAGGTATGCAGATTTACTCATGAAGTCAGCAAATTCCTCTGTTAGAGAAGGTAAAGAAGCTGCGACTTTCGTGAAACATAAAATGGATTCAGCTAAATGGTTTGTAGAGGCTATTCGTCAAAGACAGAATACGCTGCAAAATACTATGAAAGCTATTATTGATTTTCAAAAAGATTATTTTATAGATGGAGATGAAACAAAACTTCGTCCAATGGTATTGAAAAATATAGCCGAGATTACAGGTTTGGATATTTCTACTATCTCTAGGGTAGTGAATTGCAAATATATTCAAACTAACTTCGGTATATTTCCACTTAAATATTTCTTTTCAGAAGGTTTAATAAATAAAAAAGGGAAAGAAGTATCCACTCGCGAGATTAAGCAAGTATTGAAAGATAGTATTGAAGTAGAAAATAAAAAGAAGCCCCTCACTGATGAGGAGCTAGTATTAGTCTTATCTAAAAAAGGATACAAAGTAGCCCGTAGAACTGTAGCAAAATATAGAGAACAATTAAATATTCCTATAGCTCGTCTTCGTAAAGAACTATAAAAAATTATAATTTTTCACCAAATGATAAATCTCCTGCGTCTCCTAAACCAGGTACGATGTATGATTTATTAGTTAATTCTTCATCAACTGCAGCTACCCATAAAGTATAATCTTTATGTGGAAGATGTTTTGCTAGGTTATCTATGCCGTCTTGACTAGAAATAGGGCAAACTATATGAACATGCTTAGGTTTACCATATTCTAATAGCTTTTCAATGCCAATAAGTAAAGAAGAACCGGTAGCTAGCATAGTATCCACTAAAATTAGTGTTTTACCCTCTAGGGAAGGTGTACTAGCATATTCTATATTAATGTTGAATTTGTTATCCTTACTATATTTTCTATAAGCGGCGATAAAAGCATTGTCAGCAAAATCAAAAAAATTAAGAACTCCAATATGTAATGGAAGTCCAGCTCTAAGAATAGTAGAAACTACTAAATTATCTTTTATTGATTGGCAAGAAGCTATGCCTAATGGAGTCTCGACTTCTTTTGGAGTATAGTCAAGAGTTTTGCTTATTTCATATGCGAAAATTTCACCTATTCTTTCAAGATTACGTCTAAATTTCATACGATCTTTTTGTATGTTCTTATCTCTAATCTCTATTATGAATTGGTTAAGTACAGAGTTTTGCTCTTGTAGATTGATCAGTTTCATTATGGAATTTCTGCCAAAGTTATAGCTTTTCAAGTATTTTACAAAATTTTTTTTATAAAAGATTGTGATCACAGAAACTATAAAATTTATCTTTAGCTATAATTACATGATCTAAGATTGATATATCGAAAAATGCAGCTGCATCTTGTAGTATTTTAGTTTGCTTTTTATCCTGTGTACCGGGATATGGAGTACCAGATGGATGATTATGCGCTAGAATCATACCGCAAGCGAATTTGTTAAGAGCATGTCGAATTATTAGTTTCGTATCCATAATAGTAGAACTAATACCTCCAATACTAACCCTTTCTCTCTGAACTACTCGATTCGCTCTATTTAGATAAAGAATCCAGCATTCTTCATGATCTAAATTCTTCATGAGAGGCCGTAGTAATTTAACTACATCATTCGATGATAAGATCTGAGGTCTTTCTTCTGGTAATTCGGCTTCCATTCTAGATGAAAGTTCGAAAGCTGCTAGTATTGATAATGCTTTAGTTTTCCCTATTCCATTAATAAGAGTTAATTCATCAACACTTAATTGAGAAAGTTTATTTAGTGAGTTATCTGCTTGGCTTAATATTTTTCTTGAAAGGTCAATAGCTGTTTCGAATGAGTTTCCTGATCTGATAAGGATAGCTATTAGTTCTGTATTAGAAAGTGAGGCAGCTCCGTTATTTAACATTTTTTCCCTCGGTCTCTCTTCTTTTTTCCAATCTTTAATTTTTACTTTTGCTGTCATAATATATAAAAAAAAACTTCCCAAATATTGGAAAGTTTTTTATAAATCAACGAAAAAAAAGTAAAAACTTTTTTAACTTTTTACAATTTATTTACATAAACAGTAAGTCCACTTTTTAAGTTAGAAGCTTTATTATCGTGGATGATATTTTTCTTAGCTAATTTATCAATCATAGATGATACCTTAGGTAACATAGCGACAGCTGCTTCTTTATCCGTTGTATTTCTTAACGCTTTGATAGCGTTTCTAGTAGTGATTCCATAATATCTATTATGCAATCTACGTCTCTCGCTTTGGCGTTGACGTTTGTCTGCTGATGCGTGTTGTGCCATTTTATTATTTTTTTATATTATGTAGTGGGTAGGAGAATCGAACTCCTATTGCAAGAATGAAAATCTTGAGTCCTAGCCGTTAGACGAACCCACCGAGTGAATCCTTAAGTGTTAACTATGTCGTTTCCTTTAAGGGATTGCAAAGATAGAAAGTTTTTTCTTACTTACAAATCAAAATGTAAAAAAACTGATATTTTTTTTAAAAAATGTATCAAATCTTAGTTATTTGCCCAATGAAATGAGTAAAGTGTAGACTCAACATATCTTAAATAATTTCTTTTTGGGTACTTAGGAGCATATACAAAACCCTCGATAACTATAACATTTTTTCCATCGCGACTAAGAAAAGAGTGACAAACGAAAGGACCACCCATATAATCTCCATATAACTCCCAAAGTCCCCTTGTTTCTGCAAATCTCATATTCTTATATTTTATCCAACTAGTAACAGGTTTTTTCATGGTGCTTGTTATCATATAACTATTATTCCTGACACCAGGAACATTTACCTCCAGGATCTCATTTCTTTTTTTGATTATATTCTCATTAGAAAATGATTCATCTCCTGTATAGGGATAAGAATACATTAAAATAGTTTGATTTACATAAGTAGTCTCAGAAGATACCCATAAAAAATTATTAGATTTTTTCTTTATAGTATAATTCTGTGGAAAGTAAGGAGAGCCACCAAATATCTTCTCTGCTATTTCCTCTGTTTGTATATTTCTATATTTTTTAACATTCTCAACTATTCTATCACGTTCTGCCATCTCAATGGCTGAAATCATCTTTTCTTCCTCTTTAGTTATTAGTTTAGATAAAGACTCTTTATTAGGAGCAGATAAAGTAATGACTAGTTGTGGCTCTGCCCATACATCTTTC
>JBAYDV010000048.1:0-15212 GCA_041668045.1 Bacteroidales bacterium
CCAAATTTTCATGCTAAAGGCTGTAGTGCAGATTTTCGCAGTCCTGATGCTAGGCCGTACATTCATGAAGAATTTATGAGAACATGGAGTGAAATGGAATCTTTAGTACATGCTGGTCTAGTTAAAAATATTGGTGTATCAAATGTATCAATAGCTAAATTAAAATTAATACTTAAAGATTGTAATATCAAACCAGCAGTTTGCGAAATGGAGTGTCATCCAAATTTTCAACAACCTGAACTATTTAATTACCTTCAGAAAAATGACATAGTAGCCGTAGGTTTCTGTCCTATTGGTTCTCCTGCAAGACCTGCAAGGGATACAACTCCTGAAGATACAGTAGATATACAAGACCCGGTTATTGTTAAAATAGCTAAAGCACACAATGTACACCCAGCAGTTATTTGTATAAAGTGGGCAGAACAAAGAGGCCAAATTCCTATTCCTTTTTCATCCAAAGCTCGCAACATTTATTCTAATTTAAATAGTGTTGTAAATGATCCATTGACTGATAAAGAAATGGAAGAAATCGCTGGAATAGATAAAAAATGTCGTCTGATAAAAGGTCAAGTCTTTTTATGGAAAGACGATCAAGATTGGACTGATCTATGGGATGAAAATGGAATCATCGCACAATAAAACAAATTTAAAATAAGAAATAAATACTATTTAATTATTTAAAAAAAATGGAAAAAAAGAAAATGTTAGCAGCATACCTTCCTGGCAACTGCGAAGTAAACATGAAAGAAGTTGACATTCCAACTCCTGGCTATGGACAAGTTCTATTAAAAATGAAAGCATCTACAATTTGTGGTAGCGATATTAGAGCCATATATCGTGAACACTTAGGAAAAGGTCCAGAAGCTTATCAAAATAAAATCGCAGGTCATGAGCCATGCGGTCAAGTAGTAAAATGTGGCCCTGGTATGAAACAACTACATGAAGGTAGTCGTGTCGTAGTATATCACATTTCTGGATGCGGTGTTTGTGACGAATGCCGTAAAGGTTATATGATAGCATGTAGTTCTCCTCTAAGAGCAGCTTATGGTTGGCAGAGAGATGGTGGTATGGCAGAATATTTACTTGCAGATGAAAAAGATTGCGTTATTCTTCCTGACACCTTAACTTATGCTGATGGAGCTCAAGTAGCATGTGGATTTGGGACAGTTTACGAAGGACTTAGTAAAATTGGAATTTGTGGCAATGATGCAGTTTTAGTCGTAGGTTTAGGACCAGTAGGTCTTGCTGCTCTTATGTTAGCAAGAGCCCTTGGTGCAAATAAATTAGTCGGTGCTGATATTAGCCCTGAAAGATGTAAAATAGCAAAAGATCTTGGATTAGCAGACGAAGTCATTATCTCTGATGCTAATGCTGTAGAAAAAGCTAAAGCTCTAACTTATAAAGGTCAAGGTTTCGAGAGAGCAGTCGACTGTTCTGGTAACACTTATGGTCGTCAATTAGCCATTCGTGCGACTCGTGAATGGGGTAAAATTGTGTTTATCGGAGAAGGTGGCACTGTAGAATTTAATCCAAGTCCAGATATTCTTCATGGCCAAAAAACTATATATGGCTCATGGGTAACAAATATCGCTAGAATGAATGAATTAGTTAATTTACTTGTAAGGTGGAATATTCATCCAGACAAACTTATTACTAATCGTTTTGAACTTAAAGATGCTGATAAAGCATATGCTTTAATGAATACAGGTAAATGTGGTAAAGTTGCTATAGTATTTGACGAAGAAATTAAATAAAATTTCACCTTATTCTATGAAAACAAACAATTACTCAGGGACTAATGCTGTAAGCATTAGTCCCTTTAAATTCTGTTAACGCAGCAACGAAAAAAGTCGAAAGTCATAATCAAGACACTCAAAAACCTAATATATTATTTTTGTTTATAGACGATATGACTTATAATGGTTTGAATATTTTAGGAAACCATGAAATAATCTCTCCCACTCTTGATTCTTTAATAGGACAGGGTACGCGTTTTGTTAATACTTAAAATATGGGTGGTTGGAATGGAGCTGTTAGTATAGCTAGTAGAACTCAAATGCTAACAGGACTTTATTTATGGAATGTAGATAAAATCAAAGTACCTAAATCATTTGTGCCTCTTTATCCTTTTAAAGATGAAATGGGATGTGGAGAATCACTGCGTGATGAAAGATTAGCACCATTTCCGAGAACTAAATATTCAATACAAAAAAACAGACAAGAGTATTATGCTCTTATAACTCACCCAGACAGCCAAATAAAACGGTTATTAAATAAACTTAAAACTAACAGAATGGCTGACAATACTATTATAATAGTAGCTGCAGATAACGGTTTATAAATAACCTGTAAGAAAATACATTTATTAGGTAAAGAATATCTTAAACTAGCTAAAGAAGCTGGAGACACCCTAAATATTAAACCTTTATTTCCTCACGTCTTTAAATAAAAGTTAATACTTAGCGTAAAAAGTACGTCATTTTTTTTTATAAAAAGAAAATGATGTACTTTTACATTTATGAGTGAAAAAATCATTCATATTTTTAACCATAAAATAATTATTAACCATAAAATGAACCAAACACTTAATCAAAAAGAAGGAAGTAAAACTTATCTTCTTGGAATAGTTCTCGTCGCTGTCATAGGTGGCCTTCTATTCGGATATGACACTGCTGTTATATCAGGTGCAGAACAAGCACTTGAATCTTTTTTCCGCTCAGCTACAGATTTTGAATACACTAAAGGATTGCATGGTATTACTGCTTCTGCAGCATTAATCGGATGTGTAGTTGGTGGAGCCATTTCTGGAATACTATCTAAAAAATTCGGAAGGAAATATTCATTAATTATAGCATCAATTCTATTTTTCTTATCAGCACTCGGCTCTTTTAATCCAGAATTTTTACTATTTCCACACGGTGTAGCGACACATAGCGTTTGGCTAGCGTTCGTTTTTTATAGAATTCTTGGAGGAGTTGGTGTTGGTCTTGCCTCTGCAGTATGCCCAATGTATATCGCAGAAGTCGCACCTGCTGAAAAACGAGGAACTTTCGTTTCTTGTAATCAATTTGCTATTATTTTTGGTATGTTAGTCGTATATTTTGTAAACTATATGATTAAAGAAAATCTTCCATCTGATGCTGCCATGGTATCTATTGGTTGGAGAAGGATGTTCTTAAGTGAAGCTTTTCCTGCTGGTATATTTGGTTTATTACTATTAATGGTACCAAAAACTCCAAGATATCTAGCTATGAATAATAATGATGAGAAAGCTTTATATGTCTTAACTCGTATTAATGGTACAGAAAAAGCAAAGTCTATCCTATCTAGTATTAAAGAAACTACTAATATAAAAAGTCAAAAATTATTTACTTTTGGATTTACGGTAGTTTTCGTAGGTATAGCACTTTCTTCCTTACAGCAAGCCATCGGTATTAATGTAGTATTATATTATGCTCCACGTATTTTCGAAAGCATGGGGGCATCTGGAGATACTGCTATGATTCAGACAGTAGTTATGGGACTCATTAATATAGTATTTACACTTGTAGCTATTTTCACAGTAGATAAATTAGGTCGCAAACCATTATTAATCATTGGAGCTAGTGGAATGATGATTGGAATGATAGCATTATCTATATTATCATATTCAAATCAGATTGGAGTAGCTGCTCTTATATTTATTATAATCTATACCGCATCATTTATGATGAGTTGGGGTCCTATATGTTGGGTATTGATATCTGAGATATTCCCTAATACTATACGTAGTCAAGCTGTAGCTATAGCAGTAGCTGTTCAATGGATAGCCAATTTCTTAGTATCTTCTACATTTCCATCATTATCAAATTGGAATATAGGTGCTACTTATCTGATATATGCTATTTTCTGTTTAATAGCTATAGTATTTGTACTTAAAATGGTCCCAGAGACAAAAGGTAAAACTCTTGAAGATATGAATAAAGTTTGGCAGAAAAAGAAATAACATACATGATTCATTCCTCTATTCTTATTCTAATTATTAATTAAATTTTGTATATTGGTAACTAAAATTACTAACACTAAAAAATATATTATGAATAAGAAAATACTAGTCTCTGCGATTATTATAATTACAGCTCTAACTTCAAAAGCATTTACTCAGAAACTTTCTGCCCAAAATTATTATGATGACAGAACATATATAGAAGTAACAGGTAAATCAGAACTAAAGATTAAACCAGACATTATATATATGTCGATTCAACTTAATGAAAGTGATTTTAAAAACAAATCTCTTGAAGAAATTGAATCTAAAATGTTCAAAGGTCTAAAGAGTTTAGGGATAGACCTCGAAAAGCAACTAACTGTAAATGATTTAGCTAGTAATTATAAAAAATACTTTTTAAGAGGAAAGGATCCTGTAATTAGTAAATCTTATCAATTACTAGTACATAGCGCTGCTTCTACAGGAAGGGTTATCGCGAAACTGCAAGATTTAGATATATCGAAAATATCCATTACTAAAATTGATAATAGTAAAATGGAAGAATATAAAAATAAGGCAGGAGTAATGGCTATAAAAAATGCTAAAATTAAAGCTGAATCACTCGCAGGTGCTATTGGGCAAAAAGTTCTTGAAGCATATAGTATTACAGACTATGGAGTTACAAGTTCTAATAACAGAAATAGAAACGTTATGATGTTAACTCGAGCTAAAACTAATTCTTCATTAGAAGAAGCTACTCCAGAACTTGAATTTCAAGACATAATTATTACCTACTCTGTAGGTGTTAAATTTAGACTTTTTTAATAGTATAAATAAATTAAAAACACAAAAAAATACCAGGATAATAAATCATCCTGGTATTTTTATATTACAACGAGTTTAATTATTCTAATTTACTGAATTAGCCAATATAGAAACATCAAAAGTTCCCATTATCATATTAACTGTAAGTTGAAAAGTATCATCCTCCATTAGCTTAATATTACCACTAAAACTAGATATAGCATATTGAGCAAATGGCTTACCTAAATAAGTAGGTACTATATCCTCTCCACTAAAAGTATAAACATCACCTATCTTTGTATAACTTATGCTAGGAATAACTATATCAACCTGGACTGGCATCGCACTACTCATTTGGGCCTTTTCAAGCGTTAGAGTTAAAGTATCATCATCTAAATCCACTTTATAAGTAGCAGGATCCTGAACATAGGAACTAGAAGCATCACTATCCGAAGACGTAGAACTCTTGATAGTAGTAGAGCCAACAAACTCAGTACCACTTTCTAATAAGTGGCTAGAGGCTTCGCTATCATTATCATTACTATCACAAGAACTAAAACACATAGCTATTACAGGAATAGCGACTAAAATTGAAATAAATCTCTTCATCATATTATATATTATATTATTAAATTAATAGTCAAACCAAATCTTCTAGGATTAGATAAAGAATAAAAAGATTTACCCATAGATTCGAAATAAAAAGTATGATATCTTTTATCCATTATATTCTTTATCCATAAAGATATCTCCATATCTCCTAAACTAAAACCCAAAGAAGCATCACCAACAGCATAGACCCTATCCTTAATAGTATTTTCCGTATTCCACCATATAGGTCCAGCACCCTTAATCGACCCATGAAAATGGATTTTATCCAAAAACAAAACATTATATAAATCATAATCACCAGCTAATGAAAATGTATGCTTTGGAGCATAAGGAACCCTCATCCCCTCTTTATCTTCAGCATTAGCATAACCATATCCAGCCATCATACTTACTCCACTATCAAATTTATATCTAGCTGATAACTCTATACCTTTAGAAGTAGTTCTTCCCATATTTCCAGTCATCCTTCCTGAAGAACTAGAAGAAGGAAAAAAAGTCATCTGTTGATTACGTATTTCTGTATAAAAAATAGTAGAATTGAAATTTAACTTTTTATTAAATAATACACTATGAACCCCGACCTCCATATTATAACTATACTCGGGTTTATATTTAATAATATCAGCTACAGTATAATCATCACTTCCCACCATATAAACTCCCAAATCCGCCATCATTTTATTTTTGACTAAATCGGAAAACATTTGAGAATTAAATCCTCCAGACTTACTTCCTCTAGAGAGAGATAAATACACATTATTCACATCATCTAAATTATACAAGAGGCTAAATTTAGGAAGCAATGTTAGATAATCACTCATCTCACTACCATTAAGCTTAGAATCCACCTCTTTAAAATCAGAAACAGCTTCATCATTAAATCTATAATTAAACTTCATAGAATTATCATAATCAAACGAAGAATACTCATAATTAAGTCTCAATCCTGATCTAAAAGTAAAACGACCACGAGAAAATTCATTCTGAAAAAAAGAAGAGACCCCATAAGTCTTAGTTCTAAAACTATTAGAATTTAACAACACACTCCTATCGAAAATCATACTCATTCCCGGCAAAATATTTTGCAGACCAGCATTTATATTATCTAAAATCAAACTTTGCACCCCATCCTCTAAAAAAGTAACAGGAGAATTCATATCATTATCCTTATAAAAAGTCGACACCCCAAAGATATTATGATTACTTCTCAAAGTAAACTCATCATAAATAGTAGCCTCCCTCTGATGTTGTCTAATTTTAAAAAAAGACTGATCGGTAAAATCATTATCAAGAGACATAACATCATCAAGATACTGAAAACTCAATACATTATTAATCTTATACTTAGCCTCACGAGAATACACCAAAGCATCAGATATGAAATGTCTTTCATACGAACAATCATCATTATAATTAACATCTCCATTTGGGTTAAGCTCCTCATCCTCGAGTACATAAGCATAACCTCCTTGATTAACTGAATTATAATTAAAAATATTCTCTAAACGAGAAACAGAAGACAAAAGATAAATAAATTTACTCTTAGCAGAAAAATCATTCAGATTATTAACATAACTATCATCATAAACATTCTTATAAAAACCATCCTGTCTCTGAAAAGCCAGATTAACAGAAAAAAACTTCTTCTCAGACAACTTACTATAAGCCCCAATCGAAGACTTAAAATATCCTCCATTTCCTGCTTGCAGAGAAAATCTAATTCCTTGAAACTGATCCGGAGAAATAGTACGCAACTTAATCAAACCAGCCGAATTATTTCTACCATACACCACAGCTTGCGGGCCACGCAACACCTCACACCTTAAAATATCAGAAAAATCGCTATCAAAAACATTTTTATTAAAAATCGGTACACCATCGACATAAAATCCAATAGCAGGATCACCGATACGACTCCCCACCCCTCTCATATATATAGAAGACGTCATTTTTGAACCATAATCAGGTATATACAGATTCGGCACAAAACCAGACAACGACTTAATATTCGAAGTCATATTATTTTTAATAACAGGCAATGTAAACACGTTTGAGCTGAGCGGCGATTTAGATAAATCTAAATCCTCCTTAACACTCTGAACCACCACCTCCTCAATAGAGAGAGTATCAACCTGGGACAAAGAATTTAAAGGAAAACTCAATAGAGATAATATATAAATAAAGAATAAATGCACAGTAGTTTTTTTTAACGATGCAAATATATTCAATAATCACTCTTTAAGATAGGACATCTCAATCCAAAAATAGGACAATTCAATCAATATATCGTCAAGTAACTAAACTCTTAATTCTTTAATCTTTTTTTATACTCAGAAGGAGACATTCCAGAAAGTTTTTTGAACTTTCTAGCAAAATAACTAGGATCCAGAATCCCTAATTTTTCAGATATTTCAGCAAAACTACTACTAGAAGACATTCTAATTAAAGACTTAGCTTCATATAAAAATGCATCATCAATCCAACGACTAGCTGACTTATTAGTAAAATTTTTAACCAACTTATTTAGATGATTTGTAGTAATATTCAATTTAGAAGCATAAAAAGACACCGTTTTTTTTTCAGGCTCAGAAAAAATGCAATTAAAAAAAGACTCTATCTTTTTATTTCCCACATCATCAATCGCCACATCACTCTTATCCAAATTAGATGGATTCACTCTAACCTCATTAAAGATAATTTGGAAATACGATTTAATAATCAAATCATTACGACTATTTAAATTAGCCTCATATAACAATCTTTTAAAAACATCCCCGATAAATTCAAAACTAGCACGTTCAAGACTGATAGGTAATAATTTTTTTACAAAATCATCGTCAAAGCCATTAACATACTCAGACAGAAAACCACCCATATAACCAAGGCTTTTATTAAAATACTGTATTTCGAAACTATTGCCTCTAGGGATAAACAGCAACTCCCTTTCACGAATAAGGAGACTATGATTATTTAATTTAATCATAACCTCCCCTTTTTCTAAAAATACGAAGGAATTTACATTATCAGAGAAAGCTCCATGAGGAATAACTTTCTGTTCAGACTCTGACAGTCTTATTAATACAAATTCCAAATGTTCATATTTTAAATTCTTCATTAAAAACTTTAATCCGTATAAAGCTCAAAATCTTCTTTACCTACTCCACACTCAGGACAAGTCCAATCATCTGGTATATCTTTAAAAGGAGTATTAGGAGCTATTCCGTTATCAGGATCACCGACTGCAGGATCATAAACATACCCGCAAACTGTACATACATATTTTTCCATTTTTCTGTTGTTTAAAAATTTATGATGTAAATATAATAAATTATCTTTAATATCTAATTAAAATATCCTTGATGCAGTATCATTATTACTAGTTCGAGATGAAAATATAATAATTTTACTATTATTTGGATAGTCCATCTCAAATTTTGATGGATAATGTTCCATACCTCTATTATAAGAGATATTACCCTTATGAGCTAAAACTTGAACTAAAATATCTCCTTTTCTTAAATCATTTTGAAAAGTCAAACAATAAGTATCATCATTATCTTCGACAAATGTAAACTTATTTGAACCATTTAATAACTTTTTAATCGCCTCAAAAGTCTCTTTATGTCCTTCAAATATAACATCTAAAGATAGCTCTCTAGCCAACTTACTTAACTTAGCCAACCATATTGGGAAACCCTTTTCGCGCTCAGATAAAACAGGAGCAGAAATAACCATACGTTTATTATCTGTTAATTTACCATGAATATCACAGATAAATATATTCTTATCCAGATGTATGATTAATTCAGAAAATTTTTGACTAAATATTCTATCAAAGAATTTCAACTCACCCGGCCAACCTAAAATAATAACATTAGCCATAATTTCACGAGAGATTCTTGATATTCCAGCTAAAGGATGATGATCGATAGTCGTCATAGTCTCAATATCGATATCCGCAGCTTTAGCATCTTTAATAAAAGGTTCCAATGCTTTTTTTTGCATTATTATATTCTTCTCTGAATCAAGATTATTAGGAATAACGCTAAGAATAGTAATAGGATTTGGACAATGCTTTCTTTTGACCAAAAGAGACAATTCAATTAATTTACTAGCATGCACTGGGTTTGCCACTGGCACTAAAATCCTCTCCTCTTTACCTATAGCTTCCATATCAACAGGATTTTTAGCTGCTTCAATAGCCACTTTCTTAGCTCCTCTCTGAGTAAATATAGAAGACAATATACAAGTAATCAATATTATTAAAACTGTCGCATTAAGTAAATCATTATCAAATCCTTCTACGCCTGCATTAAACCCAATCAGAACTAAAGCTAATGTCGCTGAAGCCCTTGCAGAACTCAAGCCAAACATCAATGTTCCCTCATCTTTAGAAAACTTAAAGAATATCTGAGTAAAGAATGCTGCTAGCCACTTTCCAGATACGGCAGTAAAAGTTAATACTAAAGCTAACAAAATTACTGTCCATCCTTGAAATATCATTCTAACATCGATAAGCATACCTACTGAAATTAAGAAAATAGGTATAAAGAAAGAATTACCTATAAACTCTGTTCTATTAAACAAAGCAGATGTTTTAGGTATTAATTTATTCAATGCTAAACCAGCAAGAAAGGCTCCTATTATCTGGTCAACTCCTGAGAACTCTGCTAATATGCCACATAAAGCCACGACAAATAATACGAATATATAATCAATATACCTTTCATTCTCAAATTTATTAAAAAACCATCGAGCGAATTTAGGCACACCAGCGAACACTATAAAGAAGAACAACAATATAGAAATCGTCATTTTAATAATTACCACATTATCTAATACTCCTTCCGTATTTTTTAATAAGACAGAAAATAAGAGCAATACTAATATATCGGTAAACACTGTTCCTCCTACTACGACAGGAATAGCTCTATTCTCTGTAATCCCTATCTTCGTTACAGTGACATAAGTTACTAAAGTATGAGAAGTAAACATACAAGCTATCATCAAAGCTACGTTAGATGAAAACCTTAATATATAAACACTAGCAAAATATGTAATCACGAAAGGAACAACGAATGTAAGTACTCCAAAAGTAATACTAATAAAACTATTAGCTTTAAACTGCTTAATATCTAATTCCAGACCTACTAAAAATAAAATATATAAAAGTCCAACTGTCGATAATAATCCAACAGCATCTGTATTAGCTAATAAATTAAAGCCATTAGGCCCCAATAATACTCCAGCTACTATTAAACCAATTATCTCAGGAATCTCAAATTTCTTAGATATCATATTTACTATAAGAATAATAAATAACAATAATGCGAAAACCATTATTGGTTCATGGAATGGAGTAGAAAAAAACTCAGAAAATATTTCCTTCATGACTTATATCATATTTATAAAAAGTAACAGAACAAAAGTAATAAAATATTTAATTTATATCGATATATGTTTTATTATTTGTCATAATGGAAAATTTATATACCTTTGTGGGGCTATAAAAGACAAAATGAATCATTACTTTAATCATAACAATAACATTAATAATAATTTACCTTAACAAAATGGTGAGTTAGTATTTTTTATGTATTTAATAAAAGCTCACCAAATCAGTGAGCTTTTATTATATAAATTGAAATTTAAACACTAAACAAATAAAATATTATGTGCGGAATCGTTACAATCTTTGAAATTAAACAAATGAACAAGGAATGGAGAGACAAAGCTCTCGACATGAGTCGTAAAATTAGACATCGTGGACCAGATTGGTCAGGTATATATAATGGTGAGCATGCCATTCTATCACATGAACGTCTAGCTATCGTCGATCCTCTTTCAGGAAAACAGCCATTTATATCACCTGATGGGAAAATAATTCTGGCCGTAAATGGAGAAATATACAATCATAGGGAATTAAGAGAAAAATATAAAGACTCTTACGAGTTTCAAACTAAATCAGACTGTGAAGTCATCATCCCTCTTTTCTTAGACAAAGGTGTTAACTGCGTCGAAGAGTTATCAGGTATTTTCGCTTTTTCTATTTACGATGTAGAAAATGACTCATACTTTACTGCCAGGGATCAAATGGGAGTAATACCTTTATATATAGGTGAGGATGAAGATGGAACGACATATTTCGCCAGTGAATTAAAAGCTCTAGAAGGATATTGTGAAACATATCAAGTTTTCCCTCCAGGTAACTATTATGATAGTAATAAAAAAACTTTTACTAAATGGTATCATAAAGACTGGAGATATTATGCTAATATAAAAGATAATGCTTCTGATGAAGAAGAATTAAGAACTTCTCTTGAGACTGCAGTAAAAAAACAACTTATGTCTGATGTGCCATACGGAGTATTATTATCAGGAGGACTTGATAGTTCATTAATTAGCGCTATAACACAGAAATACGCTAAGAAACGTATAGAATCAGACGACACAGACACAGCTTGGTGGCCACGTCTTCACTCATTCGCTATAGGTTTAAAAGGGTCCCCAGATTTACTTAAAGCGAAAGAAGTAGCCGATGCCATCGGGACAGTCCATCACGAAGTAACCTTCACCATTCAAGAAGGCATAGATGCTTTAAAAGATGTTATATATCACATAGAAACATATGATATCACCACAGTAAGAGCCTCAACACCAATGTTTTTATTAGCCCGTTACATAAAAAGCATGGGTATCAAAATGGTACTTAGTGGTGAAGGTGCAGATGAAATATTTGGTGGATATTTATATTTTCATAAAGCTCCTGACGCTAAAAGTTTTCACGAAGAAACAGTACGTAAACTTGACAGACTATACATGTATGACTGTCTAAGAGCTAATAAAGCATTAGCAGCTTGGGGAATAGAAGGACGTGTTCCATTTTTAGATAAAGAATTTATGGATACTGCCATGAGTCTAAATCCTAAAGACAAAATGTGCCCTGGTGATAAAATGGAAAAATATATACTTCGTCATACATTCGATGCATCAACTAAACACGAGGCTATTCTTCCTAAAGATATTCTATGGAGACAAAAAGAGCAATTCAGTGATGGTGTAGGATATAGCTGGATAGATTCTTTAAAAGAATATACAGAAAACCAGATCTCAGACAATATGATGAAACATGCTAAACAAAAATTTCCAATTAACACCCCTCAAAACAAAGAAGAATACTTCTACAGATCTATTTTTGAAGAACATTTTCCAAGTAATAGTGCTGCATTGACCGTTCCTTCAATACCTTCTGTAGCATGTTCTTCAGAAGTCGCACTAGACTGGGATGAGAAATTCAAAGCTATGAATGAGCCATCTGGAAGAGCCATAGCTAATCATAATGAAGCATACAAAGCTTAAATTTAAGTTTACATACCTATATTTTATAAAAGTACATTTTTTTTAAAGTGTACTTTTATATTTTACAATAGCTTTTTTTATAGACTCTAAACCGAAATTATCTTTATTAAGTTCTGAAGGATGAACTACTCGAATAGATTTAACATCGTCATTAGCTATAGCCAGACTAAAATCCTCAACTTCAGCCTCGAAAAATAAATCCAGCGTATCTACCAAAAATCCGCTATACATATAATGATTAGGAATAGAAAAAACATATTTCAAATTCTTAATTTCTAATCCCGTTTCCTCTTTCAGCTCTCTTACTATAGCCTCCTCTCCTGTTTCTTCCATATCCACGAAACCACCAGGCAAATCATAACTCCCCTTAGCCGGTTCATTAGCTCTCACAGCTAATAATAAATCACCATTTGCATTTTTAAGAAAACAAGCCACAGCTGCAGAAGGATTAAAATAATACACAAAACCACAATCTGCACATTTCTTTGATTTGAAATTATTAATCAAAAAGTTAGCTGAGCCACATTTTGGACAAAACTTAAACTGTTCCAAAGGATGTTTTTTTTCCATAATATATTAAACTTTTTTAGCCACTAGAATATCTCTTTTAATAGCCCTATCTACCTTATGCTCAAATTCATCATAAAACTCTCCGCTTAAAACCGAAAAACCAACTGCCTCGAAATATTTAGCTAACTCATTTCTTTGAATAAGAAAAGAATTCCAGGCTATGACAGCCACACCACCCCTCTTTAGAACTTTATACCAAGCTGGCAAAGCCCTCTCAAGCAGCTCCACAGGATTTCTTGTAGGACTCCCCTTCTTAAGCTTTCTACCTTTTCCAGATGCACCATTGCCCCGCATACTCGAAACATTGCCGTGTACTACGCCGTAAGGCAAATCACCAACCATAATTTCGAAACTCTCTGCTTTGAAATACTTCCGCAAATCAAGAGTATTGCCACAGACCATATTAAAACTTTTATTTATGGCAATGTCGCTGTTCCGCAGCATATAGGAAAACTCTTCGGAAAATATAGCCTCTGCTTTATTCGCTCCAGCTATTCTTCGCTTTTGAAATGAGAATTTTATACGATCTTCTTGTAAAAATTTCTTAAAGAAATTTACAGATTCATCTACAGAAGATTTTTCCAACTCCACTCCACACACATCCATTCCATAAACCAAACCTTCATATAAAGTAGTACCTCTACCAGCTATTGGATCTATCAATTTTATTTTATCTCCGTAGGAAAAATCACTAGATAGCATAGCTATATTAATCATTAAACGAGTAAACAATTCATTCGTTTTGCCTCTATATTTTAACATAGTACTAATTTTATCATCTATAAAATTAAGCTCATGTTTTTGTATAGGATAAAGAACGAAATCTTCTTTATTTTTTTCAGCTCTATAAAAAGCGAAAATAAAGGAAAGTCTGGAAAGCATCTGTAAATCATGTAAAGAAAGTTCAGATTCAGTCTCGAAAGACAAATAACGAACTCCTGCTATCTCTATAATCGAGACATTTTCACACTCACAATCCATATTAAAACAAGCTATGTTTAGCTCAGATAATGCTAATTTATCAGAAGCATTATAATAAACTCTATTATGGCCAGGATGTTGTAGTAAAAGGTAAATCATTTCAATTTATATATAGCGACAAATATAAAACAAAAGTTTAATAAGATTTGTAAAATAATCTAGAAAATGTATATTTACACAAAAGAAAAATTATATGGATAACCTTAATTATGGCATTATAGGCAATTGTACATCCGCAGCGATGATATCAAAATATGGTAGCATAGATTGGTGCTGTCTTCCTCGATTCGACTCATCTTCTGTATTCGCTAAATTATTAGATGAAAGGAAAGGTGGATATATGTCATTCGAAGTCTCTAATTTAATTAACGTCAAACAGAAGTACATAAAGAACACTAATATACTTAGAACTATCTTTACTTCTAAAGATGGAATATTTCAAGTAGATGATTTCATGCCTCGCTACCATACTGAAAACAAAGGCTATTACTGTCCTCCAGACCTTATTCGTTACGTACGTCTGATTAGTGGAAAACCCGTTTTTAGAGTTCTCTACGATCCAAAATTAGAATACGCCAAATATGAAACGTTTCTAGCTGACAATATAGAACATATAACTGCATACACGAGGAAGCCATATAATTCGATGCATTTATACACCGATTTCTCTCATTATGATATTTTAAATAAAAACTACATTACTCTAGAAAAAGACCATTTTCTTTTAGTAAGTTTTAATCTCAAGCTCTTTAAACAAACTATAGACAGAACTCATTTAAAATACGAAAGAACGAAAGTTTATTGGTTAAATTGGGCTGATAAAACTATTAATTACCCAAAATATTCAGATTTAATTAACAGAAATGCCTTAATTCTAAAAATGTTAAGTTATCAAAAATCTGGAGCCATTATAGCTGCA
>JBAYDV010000049.1:0-14713 GCA_041668045.1 Bacteroidales bacterium
CATCATGAGCACTCTTCTTAGCTATAAGAGCTGGAATCATCACATTTTCTAAAGCAGTAAACTCAGGAAGCAAATGATGAGATTGAAATACGAAGCCAATCTTTTTATTCCTGAACTCTGCCATTTTCTTACTAGAAAGAGAAAATATGTCCGTCTCATCTATAAAAACCTTACCTTTATCAGGTATAGAAAGAGAGCCTAAAACTTGAAGAAGAGTAGTTTTTCCTGCACCACTTGCACCTACTATTGCCACTACTTCAGCTCCATCAGCCTGAAAATCTACACCTTTAAGAACTTTTAAATTATTGAAAGATTTCTCTATACCTTCAGCTTTAATCATTTTTCGTTTTGCCTTTATGGTTTTGATGACGCCACATTTCTATCATTTTCATCCTAAATCTACTTTCTGTAGTAAAAATCTTAGCGACCTTCTCTGTAGGTAATATTTTATAAAATTCAGGAATATATGCTTCTTGTATAAGTGGTTCTCTTTTTTCTGCGTTTACTAATTTTTGAATTTGCATTTTTAGCTCTACATCAGAAGCCTTAGCTTTTGCCATCTTATCTAATTTCTTCATCTCATCATCTTTATCTTTATGAGCATTCCTTATTTCATCAGAATATTTATTATACAATGCCCAAAAAGGAGCGGCCTCTTCAGTCGTAAGTCCTATCTCAGAGGTAAAAAAAGCTATTTTCGCACTCTCTATTTGATCGAACATCTCTTGAGAATGTTTATTAAGTTTTCCCTGAGCATTACTAATAAAAGGTAATAAAGCTAAACCTAGGACTAAAATTATAATGTTTTTTTTCATAATATTATTATCATTAATCGATTAATTATTGTAGAGATATTCAAGAATTTCATTTGAAGTCATAGATTCCTCTATCTCATTTACAGTAGTTTCATTCAATTCATCATTTTCTTCGAAATTAGACATATATTCAGATAAATTTATCTCGTCATAATAATCTTCTATAAATGAATCAGATAAATATCCTTCGTCTATTAAAGCTAACAAACCACTTTCAGTCGTTACAGATTTATTGCCAAGATTAGCTACATTAAATATCCCATATCCCAAACCCCATAGTAAGATAAAAGAACAAGCAAGTACTACTACAGATTTTGACTTCATCCATATCCTGGAAGGAAGGGATGCTTTACCATGAATCTTAGCATTAACTTCATCTTCTAATTGAGAAAAGTATCCAACGGGAACCTTATATGGATTTTCTCTAAGATGTTTATTTTCTAATATGTTATTATTTTGTTCCATTGTAAATATATGACTATTAAAAATTTAAAAAGTTTAATATAGAATAAAAATTAGTGCGATTTTATTCATAATTAGTTACTTTTAATAAGTGATCTTTAACCTTATTATATGCATGATGATATGATGCCTTTAGCGAACCTGTAGTTCCTCCTAAAATCTCTACCATATCATCGTACTTCATTTCATCAAAATATCTCAGACTAAAGACAGCTCTTTGTTTAGGAGGAAGAGCATTTATCGCGACTTGCAGGTCGGCTTGGGCTTTGTCTCCAGAGAAAGTAGGATCAGCTATAATATCATCTGCATTCTCATTATCTATTTTTTTGAAAAGTAATTTATTTTTTAATTGTTGTCGTTTTAAAAACGTTATAGCTTCATTAGTAGCTATTCTGTACATCCACGTATATATTTTAGAATCTTCCCTATAATTAGGTAGGTTCTTCCATACTTTTATAAGTGTATCTTGAAGAATATCATTAGTATCTTCATGAGAATTAAGTAATTTTCTTAAATGCCAATAAAGACGTTCCGAATATTTGCGCGTAATAAGATTGAAAGCGTAATCTTTCTTACCCTCTTTATAAATATCTAAAATATCTTTATCTTCCATATTTAAGTGCACTTGCTGTGACTATTTATTATCGTAACTGTCTTAAGACAGATTTTAAAACTTAAAGTTTAATCATGCCGATTATTAATTTTGTATCCGACATAATAATTATTATTTTGTTCAGCGAATTTACGACGAATTTGAGAATATTCAAATAGTAATGTATATTTGCTCATTAATTTACTGAATATATGAAAAATATAAGAAATTTCTGTATTATAGCGCACATAGATCATGGTAAAAGTACATTAGCAGATAGAATGCTAGAGTACACTAAGACGGTAAGTGCTAGAGAGATGGAGAATCAAGTGCTAGATAACATGGATTTAGAAAGGGAAAGAGGTATAACTATTAAGAGTCATGCCATACAAATGAAATATAGGTATCATGATGATGATTATGTCCTAAATCTTATCGATACTCCTGGCCATGTCGATTTCTCATATGAGGTATCTCGAGCTATAGCCTCTTGTGAGGGAGCTCTTCTAGTAGTAGATGCGACGCAAGGAATACAAGCTCAGACTATATCAAATCTATATTTAGCTATTGAACACGATCTTGAAATCATCCCTGTCCTAAATAAAATAGATATGGATTCAGCTATGGTCGATGTAGTTACAGATGAGATTATAGACCTGATAGGATGTAAGAAAGAAGATATCCTATTGGCTAGTGCTAAAACAGGACAAGGAATACCTGATATATTAAATGCTGTAGTAGATAGAATCCCGCATCCAAAAGGAGATGAGAATGCACCATTACAAGCTCTTATTTTCGATTCAGCGTTTAATTCTTTTCGAGGTATTATAGCATATTTTAAAATCGTTAATGGTGTTCTGCGTACTGGTGATAAAGTTAAGTTTTATAATACAGGACAAGAATATGCAGCAGATGAAATAGGAGTATTGGAGATGGCACTTACTCCACGAAAAGAGATGAAAGCAGGAGATGTAGGATATATCATTTCGGGCATAAAGACAGCATCTGAGGTTAAAGTGGGAGATACTATTACTCATGTAGAAAATCCATGTGAGAAAGCTATAGCAGGTTTTGAAGAAGTGAAACCAATGTTATTCGCAGGTGTATATCCTGTAGAAACTAATCAATATGAAGAATTAAGGTCTTCAATTGAAAAATTACAGTTGAATGATGCCTCATTAGTCTTCGAACCGGAATCATCATTAGCCTTAGGTTTTGGCTTTCGTTGTGGTTTCCTGGGACTTTTACATCTTGAGATAATGCAAGAGAGACTTTATAGAGAATTTAATATGGATGTGATAACTACAGTCCCTAATGTCTCTTATAAAGTATATACTACTAAAAAAGAAGTAATAGATGTGCATAATCCTTCCGGACTTCCTCCTGTTACTGAGATTCAGCATATAGAAGAACCATATATACGAGCTCAAATAATCTCTAAAACTGAATTCTTCGGTCCAGTTATGAAATTATGTCTAGATAAACGAGGTACATTAATTAATCAGAATTATTTAACATCTGATAGAGTAGAACTTGGTTATGATTTACCACTTTCGGAGATAGTATTTGATTTTTATGATAAACTAAAATCAATATCAAAAGGATATGCCTCTTTCGATTATCATGTTATAGGGTATAAACCAGCAGAATTGGTAAAATTAGACATTCTATTAAATGGCGAACCTGTAGATGCCCTTTCTTCATTAATACATAAAGACAGAGCTTATGATTTTGGAAGAAGAATGTGCGAAAAGCTTAAAGAGTTAATTCCTCGTCAACAGTTCGAAATAGCTATTCAAGCGGCTATCGGAGCCAAGATTATAGCACGTGAGACAGTAAAAGCAGTAAGAAAGGATGTAACGTCTAAATGTTATGGTGGAGATATCACTAGAAAAAGGAAACTTTTAGAAAAACAGAAAAAAGGTAAAAAACGTATGAGACAGGTAGGAAACGTCGAAATTCCACAATCTGCGTTCATGGCTGTTTTAAAACTTGATTAAAAATTTCTTATTAAAATTAGTATTATCTAACAATAATTCATTATATTTTAGCTTATTTTATAGGTTTTTAATAAAAAAAAAGTAATTTTACTAATAATTTCGGTACGTATGTCTTTAAAAAGAGGTAATTATCAGAAATTAATAGTATTTTGTTATTATATATAGTTTGATATAAACATATATATTTAAACTAAAATAGAATTAGTTACTAATTAATATTTAAAATTATGAAGATGAAAAACAGTTTGAAAAGTGCATTGCTAGTCGTGATGGCATTTTGTTTCGTTTCATCAAGTGCTTTTGCACAAGATAATGACGAAAAGGTAATCAATATCGCACCTGCGGATAGTGTTACACATGGTTCGTTTATAACCAATGGCTTTTTCGATAATTGGTTTATCGGTATAGCTGGGGGTGTAAATATGTATTTTGGGGAATATGATAGTAAAGCAGATTTTACTGACCGTCTTTCTCCTGCGTTAGATATATCATTAGGTAAATGGTTAACTCCTGAATATGGAGTACGTTTACAATGGGCTGGTCTTTCTGCTAAAGGAATGACTCTTCCTGGTGCTTATTTCCAAGATGGTTCTGTTAATAGTGAAGGTTATGCTAAAGAGAAATTTAATGTTTCTTTTTTACATGCTGATTTCATGATGAATGCATCTAATTTCTTTTTTGGATATAAACAAGATAGAATTTGGAATGCTATTCCTTATGTAGGTGTTGGTTGGGCTTCAGCAGAAGGTGAAGAAAATGAAATCGCGATGTCTGCTGGTTTGTATAATACATTTAAATTAACTGACAGGTTAGATCTTACAGCTGAAGCGAGAGCTCTTTTTGTTAACCAACGTTTTGATACAGTAGTTGGAGATGACGAAGCTGAAGGTATGGGAACTATATCTGTAGGTCTAGCTTATGACATAAGTAAAGTTAATAGCTTTAATACATATGTTCCAGTAAAACCTGATTATAGCAGATATAAAAAACTTATCAGAATGCTAAAAGGTGAAAATTCTGACTTAAAAGATGAGAATGGTAAATTAGCAAAAGATCTAGCTAACGAGAGAGCTAAACAACCTGAAGTTAAAATAGTTAAAGAAGTAAAAGCTACTCCTATCGTATTATTCTTCGGAATAGATAAATATTATTTAACTAAGAAAGAATTATTAAATTTAGATTATTTCGTTAAACATGCTCTTAAATTAGATCCTAATAAAGTATTTACAGTAACTGGATCTGCTGATAGTGCTACAGGTTCTAAGAAAGGTAATTTAACTTTAAGCCGTAAACGTATGGAGGCTGTTTGTAGTATTTTAGTTAAGAAATATAAGATCTCTGAGAATAATATAGTTAAGAAATATATTGGTGGTTCAGATGCTCATGGAAAAGATCTTCAACTTGACCGTTCTGTATTTGTAAAATAACTTTTATATTAATATAAATTTTAAAGGCTTGCTTTTTATAAGTGAGCCTTTTTTATTTGTTATCTTCTTCTGTTATCTTCTTCTCTTTGTCTCCTTCTACTCTCTTAGTCTTGCTACGTTCTGTATTAGTCTGCTACGATAGGATACTGAAGCCCAATAATATGCTTTACTGTCCACTGTGCTGCTTTATTGTATTGCCCTGTATCTGATAGCGTATTTTAAATACATGCTAGCCTTCCAGCTTCTGTGCTTTTATCATATTGTCTTGTATGGAGATAGAGCGATGAGTATAGTAAGGTATATACATGAAAAAATCCCATTAGAAAAAGATCTAACGGGATTTTATATATTCAGATATAAATTTATTTTATACTGTTAAAAGAATTTTACAAAAAGTTATTTTTGAGATTCTTGAGTATCTTGAGTTCCATTATTAGTTGGGACTGAAGTAGGAAAAGCTGGATTTCCTTGTTGTGTAGATTGTTGTTCAAGAACATCTTTCACATGAGCTTCTCCGTCACTTTTACCGCCTGCAGATAGACCAGATGCGGCTATACACAAAACGATTATAAATGCAGCTAAAAACCAAGTTGCTTTTTCTAAAAAGTCAGCAGTCTGACGTACGCCGAAAGCATTATTGCCAGAGGCGAAATTAGCAGCTAGTCCACCACCTTTTGAGTTTTGTACTAAAACTATGATGGTTATTAATATACTAGCTATTATTATTAAAATAGATATTGCAGTGTACATATTAAATAATATTTTTCTTTATTTCAACTATAAGGGATGCAAAGTAAGCACTTTTTTCTGGATATAACAAAATTAGTTTTGAATAAACGTCTATAGCTTCGGCAAATAGGTCCTGTTGATAGTAAATTTGTGCTAAAGTTTCAGTGTAGTATTCATATTCTTGAGGTAAATTCCTCTTTTCAAAGTCTTTAACTTTGTGTTCGTTTTTGTTAGGATTAAATCTTTCTATGGTGGATAGTCCGTCTTTTTTTAATTCTTTAAAATCTTTTTGTGAGAAATAATCCCCTCCAACCATTACAAATTCTTTGTTGTTTATGTCGTGATTTACTGTTGTAGAATTTTCTTTTGGCAGGTCTTGCATGTCTGATTTTACTTCGTCTTCTGGTTTATCTTTAGATATATCATGTAATACTTCTTGCGATATATCTATAGGTATGTCTCTTGATGATACATTTTCTTCCGAAGGGATGGAATTTTGATTATCGGTATCAGCCGATTCTTTGTCACCATTGCCATGAATTATATCAGATTTTATGTCTTGACTTAAGTCGATGATAGGAAATTCTTCGATATCTGGTATTTTAGTATCTACAGCTTTGCTATTGTTTTTCTCTTCTGCTAATTTCTTAGCTATGGCTTGGTGTTCCCAATATAGTTTTTCTCTAGAAAAAACATATGGTGCAGTAATTCTGTATCCTTCTTCATAGTATTCTTCTCCGAGATAGGTCATTTTGGTAAAAAGTGCATGTCTAGCTAGAGTGAACCAAGGATAATTATTTAATATCCGATTCAAATCCTTAATAGAATATGCATTTATATCTGTTATCATTTTACCAATTAGCTACGGTCGCGTTAAATATTTCGTCTATTAATTTTTCTAGAATCTCATCTACTAATGCACTTTCTGCTGAATCAAAAGATTGAGTAGAATCATAATCAGCATATGAAGAAAAAGTCTTTTCGAAGTTTTCTTCTTCATGAAGTTGATTGGTATAAGTAATTTTCACTGTGATGGTTAATCTATTTTGAGAAGCTATTTCATCAGATGTAATAGCCATTGGACGAATATTGTAATTCATAATCTCTCCAGATATTATTAAATCACCATCTTCTTGAACCATATTAAGATTAGTAAGTTTTTTATACTTATCTATCATGTCCTCAGTCATTTGATTGGCTAAAGCAGGATTTACTTGCATAGCTTTATTGACTATAGGCTCGACTGTATAAGTTTTTACATCAGGCTGAATGGATGTACCAGAAAACGAGTATATACCACAGCTGCTTAATAATATACCAAATGCTAAACTTATTATGATTATTATTTTTTTCATCTCTTATCTTCGATATTTAATTCTTTAATTTTTCTATAGAGAGTACGTTCTGATATCCCTAATTCTTTAGCTGCAGGTTTTCTTTTCCCGTTATACTTTTCAAGAGCTTTGCTTATTAAATCTGCATTAACTTCTTGTATAGATAAAGAATTAATACCGATCTCTTCAGACTCAGCATCTGTTATATTTTCATCGTATAGATTATATCTATGAGAGTCAATATGAGGCTGAGAAATGTTTTTAGAGTCTATATTAGTAGAAACTATACTAGTTTTTCCAATATCATTTGTGGAAGTGCTAATATTAGAAGAAGACATGTCTTTAATTGTAGCTTTGATTTGATCTACCTCTTCACGTAATTGCACTAAAATTTTAAAAATAATATCTCTATCAGATATATTATCAGAGGCTGAACTAGAAGTATTATTATGTGATACACCTGATAATATAGGAAGAGGGTTATAAGTCTCTTTAGGAAGATATTTTAAAATAGTCTCTGGCTTAATTACTCTGTTTTCTTCCAGAACAGAAATTTGTTCAGCTACATTTTTAAGCTGTCTGATATTTCCAGGCCACCTGTAAGTTTCTAAAAGATGCTGAGCTTCAGGAGTTAGTCTAATGACAGGCATTTGATATTTATCAGAAAAATCCAATGCGAATTTTCTAAATAATAAATGTATATCACGTCCTCTTTCTCTAAGTGGAGGCATAAAAATAGGTACAGCATTTAATCTATAATATAGATCTTCACGAAAAGTACCCATATTGATAGCTTTTAAGAAATTCACATTTGAAGCTGCTATAATTCTAACATCAGTTTTTTGAACTTTAGAAGAACCTACTTTTATAAACTCACCATTTTGGAGGACTCTAAGCAGTCTGACTTGAGACTGAAGAGGTAATTCTCCAACTTCATCTAAAAAAACCGTACCTCCATCTGCTTCCTCAAAGTAACCTTTCCTCGTATCATTAGCACCAGTAAAAGATCCTTTTTCGTGTCCGAATAATTCAGAATCTATAGTTCCTTCAGGTATGGCACCACAGTTAATAGCTATATATTTATTATGCTTACGTGGGCTACTTGCATGAATAACTTGCGGAATAATCTCCTTACCAACACCACTTTCTCCAGTAATTAAAACTGAAAGATCTGTACTGGCTATTTGAATAGCAGTCTCTAATGCAGCGTTAAGACGAGCATCATTCCCTATTATTCCAAATCTATTTTTTACTGCTTGTAAAGACATTCCTAATAAATATTAATTAACAATATACAAAAATAAGAAATTTTCTATAAATCGTATCTTTATATTAAATTTGTCTAATAATATAATAAAAAAATAAGAATGTCAACATTAGCCATAATACCTGCGAGATATCAATCTTCACGTTTTCCAGGAAAACCACTAGCCGATATAGCAGGTAAAACTATGATTCACAGGGTATATGAAAGATGTAAAACAGCCTTTGATTATGTAATCGTAGCCACAGATGATAAAAGAATAGAAGACGAAGTAACTTCTTTTTCAGGAGAATCAGTAATGACATCTCAAAAACATCCAAATGGTACATCAAGGGTATTAGAAGCCTATCAAATATACTGCAAATCACATCCAGATATTAGTATTGATCTGATAATCAACATACAAGGAGATGAGCCATTAATTTCTCCTAAGCAGCTGTCATCATTAGAACAAACTTTCGCAGATCCAAAAGTCGAACTAGCCACGTTAGGAAAAAAAATAGAAAATAATGAAGAACTTTTCGATAGTAATACTCCAAAAGTTATAATAGACAATTCATCATATGCACTCTACTTTAGTAGAAGTACCATACCATATCTAAGAGACTACGAAAAAACAGAATGGTTAAAACATCACACCTTTTATAAACATATAGGACTATATGCTTACAGACCTCATATATTGGCCCAAATAGTTTCTATGGCAATAGGTAATTTAGAAAAAGCAGAATCACTAGAGCAGCTGCGGTGGTTAGAAAATGGATTAAAAATAAAAGTAGTTGAAACTGATTACGAATCAGTCTCAGTAGATCTTCCCTCGGATATAGAAAAAGTACTAGCAAATTTATAAGGTTTTTTTAACCAAAGAATTATAGCATATTAATATTAGAAATAATCAAGAATATTATTTATATTTGCATTACATAATGAAATATTTTATAAAATTATAAATCAACCAAGAATAAAATGAAGAATTTATTTAACAAAATTTTGGTACTAGGAGTAGCCGGAGTAATGATGGCTTCTTGTGGTAGTCCTAAAAAGATGGCTAAAAACGCCAATCTTGTTTCAGTTAATAGTGAGCCTGAAACTATGGAAGTAGTAGCTGGTAAAATCAATGAAAAAGTCACAGTAAATTTCCCAGCTAAATATTTTAATAAAAAAGCTGTTGTAGAAGCGACTCCAGTATTGGTATACCAAGGAGGCGAAGTAGCTGGTGAGCCAGTTATGCTACAAGGTGAAAAAGTTACTGAAAATCACACTTTAGTATCTTATGAAGGTGGTTCAGTTAGTAGATCATTTACTTTTGACTATGTTAAAGGAATGGAAAAATCTCATCTTGAACTTCGTATGAAAGTTCTATATAAAGGTAATGAAATTCCTTATCCAGAAGCTTATAAATTAGCAGACGGTGCCAACACTACATATATGATGGCTAAACAAGAAGGCTCTCTAGTTTATGCTCCTGATAATTACCAACCAATAATTCCAGAAGAAACAGAGGCACAAATTCTTTATAATATCAATAGTTCAACAGTACGTTATTCTCAACTTAAATCAGATCAAATCAAAGCATTTGAAGATTTCTTAGCTCAAGCTAAAGCAGATGAGAGAAGAACTATAAAAGGAACCAAAATTGTAGCTTATGCTTCACCAGATGGAACTATGAAATTTAACACTAGTCTTTCTGAAAAAAGAGCTAAAACAGCTAACAAAGCATTCACTAAAACAATAAATAAAAAAGTAGCAGTTGAAGCTCCTGTAACAAGTACTTCTATCTCTGAAGACTGGAATGGTTTCAAAGAATTAGTCGCTAAATCTAACATCGAAGATAAAGATCTTATCTTAAGAGTTCTTGATATGTATAGTGATCCTGAAGTACGTGAATCAGAAATCAAAAACATGTCTCAAGTTTATACTATCTTAGCTCAAGACATACTTCCTCAGTTACGTCGTGCTAGATTCATCACTTCTATAGATTTCAAAAACTATACAAATGATGAGTTAAAAGACCTTATTAACAGTAACATCGAGATTCTTGATGAAGAAGCTTTATTACATGCAGCATCTATCGTTAAAGACATGGATGTAAAAGCTAAATTATATAAGAAAGCATCAAATAAATATAATAGCGACAGAGCTAAAGTTAACGCAGCCGTAGTAGCATTATATGAGAATGATTTAAAAGCAGCTCAATCAGCACTTTCATCAGTAAATAACAAAGACACATACTACTTTAATACTTTAGGAGTAGTCGCTCTTCGTAAAGGTGATTGTCAAGCAGCTAAAGCTAACTTTGCTAAATCTGATTTAGATGCCGCTACAAGTAACTTAGCTGTTATTGACATTAAAGAAGGTAAATATGCAGAAGCACTTTCTAAATACAAATCAGTAAATGCTAAAGGATTTAACTTCGTACTTGCTAACATCTTAAATAATAATCTTGATGCAGCATTAAATTCAGCTAACTCTAATAAAAAATGTTCAGCTACATGTCCTAATATGAATTACCTTAAAGCAGTTATTTATGCACGCCAAGGTAAAACTGATTTAGCTAAAAAAGCTCTTGAAGTAGTAAAAGGAAATAAAAAATTAGCAGCACATGCTGAGAATGATATTGAATTTGCGAAATTATAATTAGTAACTAAATGTAATTTAACATTACATACAATAAAAAAAGAGTTAGTCGAGTAATTTTGACTAACTCTTTTTTATTTTATATAAGAAATTTTTATTCAAAATACCTATGTCATCTGGCAAGAATTTTGTACATTTAACATTTGAAAAAAAACATAAACTAATGCCACAGAAATTCGGACACATATCTCAGGTTATAGGACCTGTCGTCGATGTTTACTTCGGAAGCGAAGATAAAGAAGAACAATATTTGCCAAGTATTCATGACGTATTGATAGTTAAAAAAGATGACGGACAGAAAATAATACTAGAAGTACAGCAGCTAATAAGTGAGAGTACAGTAAGGACTGTCGCTATGGAGAGTACAGATGGATTAAGAAGAGGAATGAAAGCTATGGATTCCGGAAGCCCTATTACTATGCCGATAGGCGAACAATTAAAAGGGCGTGTTCTTAATGTGGTAGGAGAACCAATCGATGGTTTAAAATCCTTAAAACACTCTAAAAAAGACTATTCTATCCATAGAGAGGCTCCTAAATTTAAAGACCTAACCACTGTAGAAGAAGTCTTATTTACAGGAATAAAAGTAATTGATCTTCTAGAACCATTTCCAAAAGGAGGAAAAATTGGATTATTCGGAGGAGCAGGTGTCGGTAAGACTGTACTTATCATGGAACTTATCAATAATGTAGCCAAAAAGAATAATGGATTTTCAGTATTCGCAGGAGTAGGAGAAAGAACGAGGGAAGGAAATGATTTGATAAGAGATATGATTGAATCAGGAGTAATCCGATACGGCGAAGAATTCAAAAAAAGCATGAAGGCAGGCAATTGGGACTTATCAAAGATAGATTATGATGAAGTTAAAAAATCTCAATTAGCTCTAGTCTTTGGACAGATGAATGAGCCACCAGGAGCCCGATCATCAGTAGCTCTTTCAGGACTAACCATGGCCGAATCATTTAGAGATCTAGGAGCGAAAACAGGTTCAAAAGATATATTATTCTTTATAGATAACATATTCCGTTTTACACAAGCAGGATCAGAAGTATCTGCCTTACTAGGACGTATGCCATCAGCAGTAGGATATCAGCCAACTTTAGCCACAGAGATGGGTGCTATGCAAGAAAGGATCACATCCACTAAAGATGGATCAATCACATCTATTCAAGCTGTATATGTGCCAGCAGATGACTTAACAGATCCAGCACCAGCCACTACATTCTCCCATCTTGATACATCTACAGTATTAAGTCGTAAAATCACAGAGCTAGGAATATATCCAGCAGTAGATCCCCTAGAATCATCATCCCGTATTCTTGACCCTAATATAGTAGGAAAAGAACACTATGAAGTAGCTCAAAGAGTAAAACAAATACTAGAAAGAAACAAAGAACTACAAGACATCATATCAATCCTCGGAATGGAAGAACTTTCCGACGAAGACAAGATGACAGTAAATAGAGCGAGAAAAGTACAAAGATTCCTTTCACAGCCATTTACAGTAGCTGAGCAATTCACAGGAGTACCTGGTGTAATGGTCAGTATAGAAGACAATATCAAAGGATTCAGAATGATTCTTGATGGTGAGGTAGATAACATACCAGAGCAGGCATTTTTAAACAAAGGAACCATAGAAGAAGTCATAGCAGATGGAGAAAAAATGTTAAAAGCCACTAAATAAATGAAAGAATTACATCTACATATTTTATCTCCAGAAAAAACGATATTCGATGGAACAGTAACACGTGTAATCCTCCCAGGAAAGATGGGAAATTTCACTATACTCGTAAACCATGCACCGATAGTTTCTTCACTCGAAAAAGGTGAAATAAAATACGTACATGAACAAAAAGAATACACCCTCCAAATAGAAGAAGGATTCATAGAGCTTAAAGATAATATTATTCAAGTTTGTATGTCATGATAAAAGAAAACTTTAAAATATTATCAGTCGCACTTTTAATGCTTTTATCTTCTACGGCAATGCTAGCATCGAATACTCGGACTATCATAGCGCAAAATACAAGCACAGAGACAACTTTGTCCCAGGATAGCCTAGCCCTAACAGACAGCGAAGCTATAATAGCAGACACCGTAGCCCTAGATGACAGCTCAGACGAACAAGAAGAGAAAATCGATGTAGCGAAGATAGCATTAGGACACATATACGACTCATACGACTGGGAGATAACCAAAATAGGGAAACATAATCTATGCTTCAATCTACCAGTAATTCTTTATAGCAAATACACTGGATGGCACATATTTTCTTTTAAAAGAATGAAAGAAAATGGCGAACACTATAAAGGATTCTATATAAGTCACGAAAAAGGCAGATATAAAGATAAAATAGTAGAAAACGACCCAGAAGGTAATGTAGTCAGACCACTAGATTTATCATTAACCAAGATAGCTATAGCTATATTAATCAATAGTTTAATTCTACTAATCATTATCTTTAGTCTAGTAAAATGGTATAAAAATAGAAATTATGACTCACCTGCGCCAAAAGGATTCAGAGGAGCCATGGAAGCCATGATAATATGGGTAGAAGATGAGGTAATAAAAGGGAGTGTAGGACCGAACTATAAAAAATTCTCTCCATACCTATTAACAGTTTTCTTTTTTATACTTATCAATAACCTGATGAGTCTAATTCCATTCTGGCCTGCCGGAGTAGATGTAACTGGAAATATAGCCATAACACTAGTCTTAGCATTATTCTCCTTCGTGATTATAAATCTCTTTGGAACGAAAAAATACTGGAAAGATATATTCTGGCCAGATGTGCCTCTATGGTTAAAAGTCCCAATCCCGATAATGCCATTTATAGAGATACTCGGAATATTTACCAAGCCATTTGCCCTAATGATTCGACTCTTTGCGAATATGTTCGCTGGTCACTTATCAATGGTAATTTTAACATGCTTAGTATTTATTACAGCCAGTATGGGGCCCGTTATGAATGGGTCATTTACTATACTATCAGTATTTTTTAATATATTTATGAATTTGCTGGAATTACTAGTAGCATTCATTCAAGCCTATATTTTCACCATGTTATCGGCTGTATTTATAGGACTTGCACAAGAAGGATCTAAAAAGAAAGAAGTTAAAGAAATAAAATAATTAATTTAAAAATTAAAAATATGTTAACAGTATTAGTACAAATTTTAGTAGCTAACGCATTCGTAGCAAAATTTGGAGCAGCGATTGGAGCTGGTATAGCAGTAATAGGAGCAGGCATAGGAATTGGTAAAATCGGATCAGAGGCTATGAACGGCATAGCACGTCAACCAGAAGCTGCCAATGATATAAGAACTAATTTGATTATATCTGCAGCTTTGATAGAGGGAGTATCCCTTATCGCACTAGTTGTTTGTTTATTAGTATTATTTGTATAACTGAATATGGGCTTATTAATTCCTGAAAGTGGCTTATTATTCTGGA
>JBAYDV010000050.1:0-14592 GCA_041668045.1 Bacteroidales bacterium
AACGCTTAGTATATGGTGTAGTTGCTGTATTTTTTCTTGTAGAAGTTCTTATGATGCCTACTATAGGGGAATTATTTAAAAATCCTAAGACTAATACTATAGCTAATACAAGAAATATGGAAGAAATTAAAGATATTCCTTTTTATCATCTTAAAAATGAATTTTTAAGAATAGAGATAGTGTATTCAGCCAATCGTCATATCTATGAGGTAGAAGTAAAAGATAGTGCTTTAGTTATGAACCCTCCTGAGACGATAGTGCTTATGACGCGCTTACCTATAGAACAAGAACTAAGTAAAGAAGAATTAAACAGATATGATATTACATTTCTAGGTCATTTTGATGATAATAGAAAAGTTAGAAGGGATACAAGGGAAAGAACGGTATTTGATTTTGATTTAAATATTTTACGTCCTAAGAATACAAATAATTTAGAAGCTGAAAGTAAATGATTTTTTCATATATAACGATAATTGGTTTTTTAGCACAGATATTATTCTCGGCGAGAATTTTAGTTCAATGGATAATGTCAGAAAAAGCTAAAAAAATAGTTTCTCCATCTATTTATTGGGTACTCAGTTTATTGGCTAGTTACCTAATGTTTGTATATGGATGGCTTAGAGACGACTTTTCAATAATTTTAGGACAATTTATTTCATATTATATTTATATATGGAATTTAAATAAAAAAGGACTATTAGATAAAATACCTAAAATTTTTACATATATATTAATAGCAACTCCAATAGTAGTCATGTTATTTTTAGTGAAAGATGCAGGAACATTTGTTGATCAATTTTTTCATGATGAAGATATTCCTTTGTATCTTATAACGATAGGAGTAATCGGACAATTAACATTTACATTAAGATTTGTTTACCAGTGGGTCTATTCATTTAGACGTCACATTTCAGTATTACCTATAGGCTTTTGGATAATTAGTATTATCGGATCTGGTATAATTATAGCCTATGCTATAATGAGACTAGATATAGTTTTAATCGTAGGTCAGTCATGTGGATTTATAGCTTATGGAAGGAATGTTATTTTGGGACATAAAGAAAAGAAGTTAATAAAAGAAAAAATATAATAAAATGAAAATATTAGTAACGGGAGCAGCAGGTTTTATAGGGCATGCCTTAGTATGCAAATTAGCAGAAAGAGGTTACGAAGTGTTAGGAATGGATAATCTCAACGATTATTATGATATACAATTAAAATTAGACCGTTTAGAAGATATCGGTATAGACTTTATAAAAGATGATTTAAAACCAATAGATGCTAAGGTTTATACTAGTACAAAATGTGATAAAGTAAGATTTATTAAACTAGATTTGACTGATAAAAATGCGATAGACACACTTTTTGAAAATGAAAAATTCGACTATGTGTGTAATCTAGCAGCACAAGCTGGGGTAAGATACTCTTTAATAAATCCAGACAGCTATATACAGTCAAACATAGTTGGATTGATGAATATACTAGAGGCTTGTCGTCATAATCCAGTGAAACATTTGATATACGCCAGTTCAAGTAGTGTATATGGAGGTAACACTAAAGTTCCTTATTCCGAAACTGATCAAGTAGATAAACCAGTCAGCCTATATGCTGCCACTAAAAAATCTTCAGAATTAATGTCCCATGCATATAGTAAATTATATAATATTCCTACTACAGGACTGAGATTCTTCACAGTATATGGTCCATGGGGCAGACCTGATATGGCACCATTTTTATTCCTTAATGCTATATTAAAAGACGAACAAATTAATGTATTTAATCATGGAGACATGCAGCGTGATTTTACATACATAGATGATATAATCGATGGTATAATGGAAGTTATTCCTTCTCCATCTACAAAAGAGATTCCATACGAGATATATAATATAGGACATTCGACACCTATAAAACTGCAAGACTTTATTTCCACTATTTCTAAAGTATCAGGTAAGAAAGTGAAAGAAAATCTAATGGGTATGCAGCCGGGAGATGTGAAAATTACTTATGCCGATATGACCAAATTCGAGAAATCATTTAACTATAAACCAAAAGTATCATTAGATGAGGGAATAAAGAAATTCTATGATTGGTTTATGAAATATTATAATTAAAATTTAAGGCAATATTTATGTGCTATGATTTATAATAATAGTGAAGTCAGACGCCAAGACCGCCTCTTAGAAGAATCTAGGGCAATAGAACTTTTAAAAGAGGGTGAATATGGATATCTTTCTATGGTAGATGAAGATGGTACAGCCTATGGCGTACCAATAAACTTCGTTTGGGACGGAAACATATCTATATATCTACATTGTGCACCGCAGGGAAGAAAGTTAAAATGCATACAGGGCAATGGTGCGGTGTCGTTTACCGTAGTAGGTAAAACCAAGGTAGCATCTAAAAAGTTTACTACTGCTTATGAAAGTATAGTACTAAAATGCAGAGCCTACCTAGGATTAGAAAAAGAAGAAAGACTTCATGGATTGAAATTATTTATAGCCAAATACTCCCCTGAGGATCAGGTTATAGGTCTTAAATACATAGAAAAATCTTTCCATCGTACAGAAGTGATTCGCTTAGATATAATAGAATGTAGTGGTAAAACCAAGCAAGTACATTAACATATCATGCTCGATATATTGAAAACAAAAAGAGTCGTTGAATAACGACTCTTTTTATTTAAATCATGAAGTGGTGCGACCTGGAATCGAACCAGGGACACAAGGATTTTCAGTCCTTTGCTCTACCAACTGAGCTATCACACCATAAAAGTTTCGAAAAAAAAGAGGGCTACTTTAGTAACTCTCTATATAGTGGTGCGACCTGGAATCGAACCAGGGACACAAGGATTTTCAGTCCTTTGCTCTACCAACTGAGCTATCACACCATATACCCTTTAAAAGAACTATTATTTCCTTTTTGGATTGCAAATGTAGCTTATTTTTTTGAAACTACAAATTTTTATTTTTTTTATGTAACTTCGCATGGCTAAATAAAAACACAATAAAAACTAATGATATACGCTACTGTAATATTGCCATTAAAATTGAATAAAGAACTAACTTATTCAGTACCAGTAGATTTAGAAGATAGAGCAGTAGTGGGTGCCAGGGTCATAGTACCACTGGTTAATAAAAAATATCATGGTATAATATCGAAAATAAAAAATATTGTAGATTATGACTCGAAAAAAATTAAAAGCATAATTGATATAGATTCTTCTTTAGTAGTATCTGAGAAAGAACTTAGATTCTGGGCAATGCTTTCAAGCTATTATATGTGTTCTATTGGTCAGGTATTTAAGGCAGTAATGCCAGCTTATCTAACGAAAAGTATAGAGTCAAAGAGAAAAAATATTAAGAAAGATGCTAAAAGTGATGCTCTGAAAAAATCACTATTATCTCTTAATGAGCTTACTGAAGCTCAGAAAATAGCATATAACGATATAAAATCTAGCTTTCAAGCTAAAAAGGTGGTACTATTGAATGGCGTAACAGGCTCTGGTAAGACGGAGATCTATATGAAATTAATGAAAGAATGTCTCGACGAAGGGAAAGATGTGCTTTATTTATTGCCCGAAATAGCTATAAGTAAACAATTATCGAAGAGAATTGAAAAACATTTTGGTAAAAATGTAAATGTTTACCACTCACGTCAATCGATAGCACGAAAGCGTGATATCTGGAATCTAATCTCCCAAAATGCCAGGAAACAGCCCACCATCGTTCTGGGACTGAGATCTGCTCTTTTTCTTCCATATACTAATCTAGGTTTAATAATCGTCGATGAGGAGCATGATTCATCTTATAAGCAGACTGACAGTGCCCCTAGATATAATGGAAGAGATGCTGCTATTATGTTAGGTAGCGTGCATGATGCCAGGGTGTTATTAGGCTCGGGAACGCCTTCTCTTGAATCTTTATATAATGTACATGTAAAGAAATTTTCACAAGTTTTATTAAGTGAAAAGTATAACCAAAAGTTCGATGCCAGGGTGGAGGTGATAGATATGAAAAAGGAGTATCATAAAAAAGCAGTGAAAGGTTCTTTTTCTTTAACTTTAATTGATCATATAAAGGAAACATTGGAAAGGGGAGAACAAGTGCTTTTGTTTCGTTCTCGTCGGGCATATTCATCTATGCTTCAGTGTGCAGATTGTGGAGAAGTCCCAAAATGTCCCAGGTGTAATATTCATATGACATATCATAAATATAATAATTCTTTTGAATGTCATTATTGTGGGTATAAAACGCATAATATCAGTTGTCCAAAATGTGGAAGTACCAATTTTAATTTTATGGGTGCTGGAACAGAAAAAATAGAAGAAGAGCTACATGAGCTATTTCCTGAATATAATATAGCTCGTTATGATGCCGATACTGCGAAGAAGAAGAAAGATGCTGATAAAATATTAAATGATTTCGCTAAAGGCAGGACTAATATTTTAATTGGAACTCAGATGTTATCTAAAGGTTTCGATTTTAGTAATTTGACATTAGTGGCAGTCGTTAATGCTGATACTATACTTTCTGTGAATGATTTTCGCGCAGATGAAAAAGCACTTCAACTCTTATCTCAGCTAAGAGGACGCGCCGGTAGGCGAGATAAGAATGGCTTAATGCTTATTCAAACGATGTTGAGTGAACATCCTGTTTTCAAAGTACTAGTTGAGGGAGAGAGTATTGTGGATACGCCGATTCTTAGCGATAGAAAAGATTTTGATTATCCTCCTTTCGTACGTATAGTTGATTTGATAATTAAGGATAAATATCCTAAAAGAATGAATTATACGGCAGGATGTGTCTCTCGAATTTTAAACGATTTAAGAATGTCCGATTATTTGGGACCTATAGCTCCTCCTATCGATAAAATTGGCAATGAATATATTGTTAAATTTCAGCTTAAATTTCATCGTAATCGTGCCTCTGAAATTCTGAAAGCCAAGATATTATCTAAAATTTCAACATTGGAACATCCTGTCATAATAGATGTGGATCCTTTAAGGTAATTTTAAGAAAAAGCCTTAATAATCTTAGTTACTAAGGGATGTCTGACGATGTCTTCGTTTCCCATTCTTACTATAGATATTTCTTTAATATCTTTAAGAAGCTCTACACATCGTTTTAGTCCTGATTCTTTTATATTTGGTAGGTCTATTTGAGTTTCATCTCCTGTTACTATAAATTTAGCATTGTTACCCATACGAGTTAAAAACATTTTCAGCTGAGAAAGAGAAGTGTTTTGAGCTTCATCTAATATAACTATCGCACTATCCAAAGTACGACCTCTCATATATGCAAGAGGGGCTATTTGTATAGTGCCATCCTCGATAAGATTTTTTAATTTTTTTGGGTTTATCATATCTTCAAGGGCATCATATAATGGCTGCAAATATGGATCCAATTTTTCTTTTAGATCTCCAGGTAAAAAGCCTAGACGTTCTCCTGCTTCTACTGCCGGACGTGTTAATATAATTTTCTTTACTTCTCTATTTCTCAGTGCTCTAACTGCTAAAGCTATTGCCGTGTATGTTTTTCCGGTACCTGCTGGGCCTATGGCGAAAAGTAAGTCTGTTTTAGAATATAGATCTACCATCTTCCTTTGGTTAGGAGTCCTCGCTCTAATCGTTCTTCCTGCATTGCCATGTACTATTATGTAAGCTGCTTCATTTATTTCTTCTGTGTTATTAGAAGATACTGAAGTTGGTATGCTACGATAATCAAGAATTCTATCTACATCATCTTCATTAAGATTTCTTTTGTGATTTCTGAGTTTGATTAATTCATTGATACATTTCTCAAACTTAGTTATATCTTCTTCTTCTCCACGCATATATATATCACTATCGCGTGCTGCCACTACTAATTTAGGGAAATAATCTTTAACTCTTTTTAAAATCTTATCATTAGCCCCATAAATTTCTCTGGGATCAATCTCAAGTAGTTTAATTCTTTTTTCTGTCATTAATTTAATATCTTTTTTAAAACATTATATGTGTTCATCATTGTATCATAATCTGATTTCTCGATAAAAAGATTCCTTTTGTCTTTGAAATCATTTACTAAAATAGTTGTATAATTTTTCTCAAGTTTACCTGCTCTAGAGCACCATATCCAGTCTGAGTTATATCCAGCTATGATTACTTTTCCATCTTTATCTCTAGTTAATTTTAAAGTGATAATCGTACCCATAGGAGTTTTAGGAAGACTCATATTCGATATATAATTTCCCATAGAATATACAGTAAGAGATTTTATGGAAGTATTATCTGCTTCATTTTCTACTACTATAGGTTCCATTACATGAGGATGACTTCCTATGATTACAGAAACGCCAAGAGATAATAAATAATCTCTCCATTTTCTTTGAGTATATGAAGATGTAGTATAATATTCTACTCCCCAATGTGGTAATGCTATAATAATTTCTGCACCAGCTCTTCTAGCTCTTTCTACAGCTTTACTAATAGCTAGAGAATCCATAGTATTTATAACGAAAGGTTTGGATATTGGAATACCATTTGTTCCATAGGTAAAGTTAATAAAAGCTACTCTTATTCCTCTAATTTCTGTTAAAAATGGATTATTTTTCTTTTCATCTGCTTTATTTTTATATAAACCTGTATAATTCGCCCATAACTTATCGTAACTTGCTATGGTGCTTTTTAATCCTGCATATCTTTTATCGCACATATGATTATTGGCGCATAAGAAGAGGTCGATTCCATTTTTCATAGACTCTTTTATTATCTCATCTGGAGCTGAAAAAGAAGGATAACCCATATAAGGAAGAGTTCCTACAGGAAATTCCATATTTATTACAGAATAATCAGCATTCTTAAATAAATTAGAAGTATATTTAAAATATGAACTAAAATCGTATGAATTTGATAGAGAAGGGTCACTGTCAGGTTTAAGAGCTGCATTTAGCTGTGAAGTGTGTAGCATTAAATCTCCTGCGAAAGTTATGGACACTGTGTCATTCTCATTTTTTGAATAAAGATAAAGGGTTGAAAATAGTAGAAATACTATTGGTAGGATTTTTTTCATCAAGTAATATATTTATGCTTTAATATTAGTCTGTAAATATACATTTTTTTTGTTGTGATACATTATTTAGTTACTTTTGTTTAATAAATTTTTAAATCTAAAAATTATGAAAATATTTAAAATTGTCCCTGCTATTTTAATAGTACTAACTTTAGCTACAGGTTGTGATTTCTTTCGTTCGATATTAGGCAAACCTACATCTAAAGATTTAGAAGCAATGCGTGCAGAACAGCTTAAAAAAGAACTTATTATTAAAGCTCGTAAAGATTCATTATTAAAAGTAGCTGAAGCAGATAAAGCGAAATCTATTGTTAAGGTAGAAGAAAATGCTTTGGAAGATGGATATTATGTAATAATGGGTAGTTTTAAAGTTAAAAGTAATGCTGATAGGATGTTAAATATGCTAAAAGAGCATGGATACAGCCCTATTAGAATCAAATTTAAAAATGGTTTTGATGTAATATCTGCTGTACGCTGTGATACACATCATCAAGCTTGGGTAGAAATGGATAAAATAACTCAGTATAAATATGCTCCAGAAGATATATGGATATATTCTACAGCTGATAAGTTACATGATAAAAAGTAAATAATTTATTGAAATTTAAGAATTTAGAAATGAAAAATACTGCATTTACACAAAAACATATTAAATTAGGAGCTAAAATGGCTCCATTTGCTGGCTATAATATGCCTATAGAATATGTTGGAATAGGAGAGGAACATGCGACCGTACGCGAAGGAGTCGGAGTCTTCGATGTTTCACATATGGGAGAAATATGGGTTAAAGGGCCTAAAGCACTTAAATTCTTACAATATGTTACATCTAATGATGTGTCAAAATTATATCCAGGAAAAGTCCAATATTCATGTTTTCCTAATGGTAAAGGAGGAATAGTAGATGATTTACTAGTTTATTGTATAGATGAGCATACATATTTACTAGTAGTTAATGCTTCTAATGTGGATAAAGATTGGAAACATCTTTGTGATTATGCTCCAAAATTCGATTTAACAATAGGGAAAGAATTATACAATGCATCTGATGAAATCTGTCAATTAGCTGTTCAAGGTCCTAAAGCTATCGAAGTTATGCAGAAAATATGTGATAGAGATATCACCGAAATGAAGTATTATACTTTTACCAAGATGAATGTAGCTGGAGTTTCTGCTATTTTTTCAATAACAGGATATACAGGATCAGGTGGATGTGAGATTTATGTAGATAACAAAGATGCAGATGCACTTTGGAAATCTGTTTTTGAAGCAGGAGAAGAATTTGGAATTAAGCCAATAGGTCTAGGAGCTAGAGATACGCTACGTCTTGAAATGGGATTCTGTCTTTATGGCAATGATATAGATGATACGACTTCACCTATAGAGGCGGGTTTAGGTTGGATTACCAAATTTTCCCCAGGAAAAGGAGATTTTTTAGATAAAGACTTACTGCTTCAACAAAAAGAAGATGGAGTATCGAAAAAACTAGTAGGTTTTGAACTTATAAAAAAAGGTGTTCCTCGTCATGGGTATGAAATTTGCGATAAGAATGGTGATGTAATAGGAAATGTCACTTCTGGTACCTTATCTACATATCTTAAAAAAGGCATAGGTATGGGGTATGTAAAATCAGATTTTAAAAAGGTAGGTACTGAGATTTTTATTAAAATAAGAGAAAGATTATTGCCTGCTAAGGTTGTTAAAATGCCTTTTTACAAAAATAAATAATACCTTGAAAACTAATATTTTTAGAATAGTATTGATTTTACTATTGTTACCACAAGTCAATTTCGCCCAGAACACACAAATAGAAAACAGACTTCGTGAGCATATTGAATATATATCTTCAGATAGTTTGCTAGGAAGAGCTCCAGGTTCGCCAGGAGAAAAAGCAGTAGCTAAATATTTATATCAAGACTTTAAAAAGTCAGGATTAATTATGCTTAATTCTAAACTCGGACAGGAATTCACTATAGCAAAAAATCCTGGGGATACCATACATTCTGAAAATATAGTAGGTATCGTAGAAGGTTACGATTCCAAACTTAAAAATGAATATATCGTAGTAGGATCTCATATTGACCATGTAGGGACAAATACTCTTACTGTCAATGGGAAAAAAGTCACACAAATATTTCCAGGAGCTAATAAAAATGCTTCTGGAATAGCTTGTTTAATGGAAGTAGCTAAAAGAGTTAGAGAAGCGTCTTTTTTATTTAAAAGATCTGTAGTGTTTGTTGGCTTTGGTGCCGAAACGCAAAATATGGCTGGTGCCTGGTACTTCGTAAACCGCTCTTTTCCTGAGATTAAAAATGTGAGGCTTATGACAGATATTAATTCTGTAGGAATATATGATAAAAGTAAACAATTTTTTTACTTTACTTCAAACACGAATAAGACAGTAGATAATTTTATTAGCAATATTAAAGATAGTACATTCTTTCTTTCTCCAGAGAAAGGATATGGAAGTGTTATACCATCTGATTATGTAGCATTTCATAATAATGAAATACCTTCTGTTCTATTTACAACAGGAGTTCATCAAAACGATAATACTGTAAGAGATACTCCTGATGCTATTGATTATGAGTCACTTGAAAGTATATGTGGATTTATCTATGAATTTCTTTTAAAAACAGCTAACTCCGCAGAAGATTTAAAAAACCAAGAAAATTTACAAGTAAAGTCTGATTATTCTAAAGAAGTCTATTCTGCTTATACTATTGATACACCGCCATCATTTTTTAAAGGAGATGAACTTAATTTCTTACATGATTGGATATATAAATATCTTAAATATCCAAAAGATTTAGTAACCAAAGGAATACAAGGAAAGGTTATAGTAGAATTTATTATAGAAGCCGATGGAGTGTTATCAAATGCAAGCATAATTAAAAGTGATGATGATGCTTTTGATGAAGCTGTTTTAAAAGTAGTAAATGCATCTCCGAAATGGAAACCAGGAATGTTAAATGGAAAAAAAGTCAGAGTTAAATATAGACTGCCTGTCGAATTTAGACTAAAGAAAAAATAAGAGAAAATGGATTACAATTTTTTAGAAATTGAAAAAAAGTGGCAGAAAAAATGGGCCCAGAATCAAACATTTAAAGTAAAAGAAGACGATTCGAAACCAAAATATTATGTTTTAGACATGTTCCCTTATCCATCTGGAGCAGGCTTACATGTAGGTCATCCGTTAGGATATATCGCAAGTGATATTTATAGTAGATATAAAAGATTAAAAGGATTTAATGTATTGCATCCTATGGGATACGATGCCTTTGGTCTTCCAGCTGAACAATATGCTATTCAAACTGGGCAACATCCTGCTATTACTACAGAAAAAAATATCAATAGATATAGAGAACAAATGGACAAAATAGGATTTTCCTATGATTGGTCTAGAGAAGTACGTACTAGTGATCCAGGTTACTATAAATGGACACAATGGGTATTCTTAAAAATGTTTAATGCTTGGTATAATAATGATACTGATAAAGCTGAAAATATTGATACCTTGATTGAAAAATTCAAAGAAAGTGGAACATCTAATGTAAATGCAGCATGTTCAGCAGAGGTGGAAAGTTTTACAGCAGATGAATGGAAAGCTTTTGATGAGATTAAGAAAAATCAAGTCTTAATGGATTATAGAATAGCTTACCAAGGAGAAACGGCAGTAAATTGGTGTTCAGAACTAGGTACTGTATTAGCAAATGATGAAGTAAAAGAAGGTTTATCTGTTCGTGGAGGTTTTCCAGTAGAACAGAAAAAAATGAAACAGTGGCAGTTAAGAGTATCGGCTTATGCAGAAAGATTGCTATCCAATTTGGATAATTTAGATTGGACTGATTCATTAAAAGATATGCAGCGTAACTGGATTGGAAAATCTGTAGGAACAGAAATGGTATTTAAGGTTTCCAATCAAGGGAATGAGTACGATATGACTATATTTACCACTAGGGCAGATACAGTTTTTGGTGTAACATTTATGGTATTAGCTCCTGAAAGTGATTGGGTAGATAAACTTACTACTCCAGAACAAAAATCAGCAGTAGAAGATTATTTAGTAGCAGCAAGGAAAAAAACAGAAAGAGAAAGAATGGCTGAAACACATAATGTAACAGGTGTATTCTCAGGTTCTTATGCTACTAATCCATTTACTAATGAGAAAATACCAGTATGGATATCTGAATATGTATTAGCAGGATATGGAACAGGTGCTATTATGGCTGTTCCTGCTCATGATAGTAGAGATTATGCATTCGCTAAGAAATTTGATTTACCAATAATTCCTCTTATAAAAGGTTGCGATGTTTCTGAGGAAAGTTTTGATGCTAAGGAAGGAGAAATGATTAATTCAGGTTTTTTAAATGGATTAACAGTAAAAGAAGCTATTCCTGCTGCATTAGCTAAAGTTGAGGAATTAGGAATAGGAAGAAAAAAAATAAATTATCGTCTTCGCGATGCTATTTTTTCTAGACAGAGATATTGGGGTGAACCATTCCCTATATATTATAAAAATGGTATTCCAATGCCAGTTGATGAAAAAGATTTACCTCTTCAATTACCAGAAGTTGATTCATATAAACCAACTAAAGATGGAGAACCTCCATTGGCTAGAGCTAAAGATTGGACTTATAAAGGTTATCCTTTAGAATTAAGTACTATGCCTGGCTTTGCTGGTAGTAGTGCATATTATCTTAGATATATGGATCCTAAGAATTCAAATGCTTTGGTAAGTAAAGAAGCTAATCAATATTGGAAAGATGTAGATTTATATATCGGAGGTACTGAGCATGCTACCGGTCATCTTATTTATTCTCGTTTCTGGAATAAATTTTTATTCGATATGGGATATGTATGTCAAGCTGAACCATTTCAAAAGCTTATAAATCAAGGAATGATACAGGGTCGTTCTAGTTTCGTGTATAGAATAAAAGATACTAATACTTTTGTTTCTTATGGTCTTAAAGATCAGTATGAAACCACAGAAATTCATGTTGATATTAATCTTGTTAAATATGATAAATTAAATATAGATGAATTCAAAAAGTGGAGACCTGAATATAATGATGCTAAGTTTATATTAGAAAATGATGAATATATATGTGGATATGCTGTCGAAAAGATGAGTAAATCTATGTATAATGTAGTTAATCCAGATAATGTTTGTGAGTCTTATGGAGCAGATACATTACGTATGTATGAAATGTTCTTAGGTCCTATTGAACAATCTAAACCATGGGATACCAAAGGAATAGATGGAGTGCATCGTTTTCTTAGAAAATTATGGAGGCTATATACAGAGACAGGAGATGCTGAAGGAACGAAGGATCTTAAAGTGACTGATGTTAAAGCTAATGCTAAAGAGTTAAAAGTTTTACATAATCTTATACACAAAATAGAAGTAGATATAGAGAACTTTTCTTACAATACATCAGTAAGTGCATTTATGATAGCTGTTAATCAATTAACAGAATTAAAATGTACTAGTAAAGATATATTAGAGCCTTTGGTTATCTTATTATCTCCTTTTGCTCCTCATATAAGTGAAGAGTTATGGCATATGTTGGGTAATGATTCAAGTGTTTCTTATGCTAAATTTCCTAAATATGAAGAAAAATATACTATTGAAGATACTGTAGTATATCCTGTGTCATTTAATGGAAAAATGAGATTCAAGATTGAATTATCGAAGAAACTTTCTAAAGATGAAATATTGGAAGCTGTTAAAAAAATGCCAGAATTCGAAAGATATATGGATGGAGCAGAAATCAAGAAAGTTATAATAGTGCCTTCCAAGATTATTAATATCGTAAAATAAAATCTTAATATCATAAAACTATGTCTGAGATAGGTGGAAAGCCTAAGAGTTTGAGAATAATTAAAGAATATGTACTAATAGCTGTAGGTATTTTATTATATGCTCTTGGATGGCAAATTTTCATGATACCTAATGGTATCGTCGGTGGAGGTGTAACTGGTATATCTTCTATAGCCAAATATGTGTTTGGTATACCTATTAGTTATACATATTTTATTCTAAATTTTATATTGCTCTTAATTGGAGTTAAGGTATTAGGAAAAGGTTTTGGCTTTAAAACTGTTTATGCTGCCTTATTAGCTACATTGTTTTTTTATATTCTTCCTATGATTTTACCTGAAGATGGTACTATCGTAAAGATGTTTGCTAAAGATAATGGATTATTGTTATCAGTAATTTGTGCTGGAGCGTTGACGGGTTTCGGTATAGGAATAACATTTGGACAGGGGGGTAGTTCAGGAGGTACGGATATAATAGCTTTGTCTGTTAGTAAGAAGTATAATATTTCTCCAGGTAAAATGACCTTATATATGGATATCATTATAATTGGATGTAGTATTTTTATTCCTAATCCTGATTTAACTTGGGGCCAGAAGTTGGCTAATGTGATGTATGGTTATATTATGGATGCTGTATTTACATCTGCTCTTGATTTATATCTTTCAGGTATGAAACAGTCTATGCAGATTTTCATTTTCTCGAAGGATTATGAAAAGATAGCTGAGAGGATTTCTACTGAGGCACATAGGGGTGTTACTATTCTTAATGGAAGAGGGTGGTATTCTAAAAAGGAGTCTCAAATTTTGCTTGTTATAGTAAGAAAATCAGAGTTGAGTCATATATTTAGAATTACTAAGGAGACGGATAGTGAAGCTTTCTTGTCTGTAGGTAGTGTAACTGGGGTTTATGGCCAAGGATTTGATCGATTTAAAAAATAGATAGATTTAAAGTAATAAATATATTTATAAAGAGGGTGACTTAAAGGTCTATATGGGACTGAAGTCATCCTTTTTATTTTGAGTTTAATTTATAGGAAGAGCTCAGAAAAGAGCCACCACCAGTATTACTACTGGTGATTCCGCACTTATAGCTATTTTCCTTGCCCCGTCGGCTTCTGATACTGTTAGTATTACTACTGATATTTTTGTTTTTAATTGTTTAATAATGCAACGTCGGCTTCTGATACTGTTAGTATTACTACTGATATTTTTGTTTTTAATTGTTTAATAATGCAACGTCGGCTTCTGATACTGTTAGTATTACTACTGGTGGTTCCGCACATCCGCGTGGACTGAGACTTTTCTATGCTTTTTCACAAAAAAATGACACTTGTTATATTTTTGCATTTGTAAGTATCACGTTTACAGTACCTTATGAAAATAAAATTATAACAAGTGTTAAAAAACTGTGAATTTTCTCCTCAATATCAGTATTTCACATCAGCATGGACTGAGACTTTTCTATGCTTTTTCACAAAAAAATGACACTTGTTATATTTCTGCATTTGTAAATATCACGTTTACAGTACCTTATGAAAATCAAATTATAACAAGTGTTAAAAAACTGTGAATTTTCTCCTCAATATCAATATTTCACATCCGCGTGGACTGAGATTTTTCTATGCTTTTTCACAAAAAAATGACACTTGTTATATTTTTGTATTTGTAAATATCACGTTTACAGTACCTTATGAAAATCAAATTATAACAAGTGTTAAAA
>JBAYDV010000051.1:0-14383 GCA_041668045.1 Bacteroidales bacterium
GTCTGATATTAATTATTTCTGGGGAGATTCTCCTAATGCACTTGCATTATCTTCTGATAATACATATTTATATGTTGCTGACGGATTGGATAATGCCATTGCCGTGGTCAGACTAGGAAAAAATTCTTCTGCTAAGGGTAGAGGGGATAAGAGTGAGATAAAGGGTTTTATTCCCACTGGAGCTTATCCTTCTTCTATAGTAGTAGCAGGAAAGAAGCTATATGTGACGAATTTTGAATATAAAGGGGCAGGAATTCCCAAACCAAAGGGAAGTAAAGGCGTTATGGCGTATAATTCACATAACCTATTGGCTTCTGTTTCTGTGATTAATATTCCTAATAAATGGAGACTTAATAAATATAATCGTGAAGTAATAGCTTTAAATAATATTAAAAGATTACAATTGGTAAAACTACCTTCTCGAGAGAACGTAGCAGCAAAGCCTGTTCCAGAGAGAGTTGGAGAGCCGTCAGTATTTAAACATGTACTTTATATTATAAAAGAGAATAGAACTTATGATCAGATCTTAGGTGATATAGGAAGGGGAGAAAGTGAGCCTTCTTTATGTATTTATGGACAGAAAGTAACTCCAAATACACATAAACTGACAGACGATTTTCTTTTAATGGATAATTATATGGTCGCTGGAAAATGTTCAGCAGAAGGTCATCAATGGACAGATGCTTCTATCGTCACTGATTATCTCGAAAGAAATGTTCGCGTATGGTATAGAGGTTATCCCCATGTTCAAACAGATGCTCTGGTTTATGCTCCAACAGGTTTTATCTGGGATAATGCTTTAAAACATGGCAAAACAGTAAAAATATATGGAGAAGCAGCTATACCAGAATTTGACCATAGTAAATACGGATGGAAAGACTTTTATGAAGGATATCTAAAAGGAGATATTCCTCCATTTAAAAATCATACGACTATAGCAAATGTTAGGCCATTACTGAGTGAAGAATATCCTGGATATGATAGCCACTGTTTCCCAGATGTTATTCGCGCAGATGTTTTCTGTAAAGATTTAAAAAGATACGAGGCAATGGAGGGAGACCAGCTACCAGAACTTATGGTGCTAGCGCTACCTGCGGATCATACAGCTGGAACAAATCCTAAATTTCCTACACCTAGGGCAATGGTGGCTGATAACGACTTAGCATTAGGGCGAATAGTTGAGGCTCTTAGCAAGAGTCGTTTTTGGAAAAATACTGTCATCTTCGTAACCGAAGATGATTCCCAGTCAGGCTGGGATCATATTTCAGCATATCGTACAGTCGGACTTGTTATTAGTCCTTATTCAAAGAGAAATAAAGTCGTTCATACTGCTTATAATCAGCCTAGTATGGTACATACTATAGAACAGATTCTTGGTATTCCACCTATGAATATTATGGATGCTATAGCGCCATTAATGACAGAATGTTTTACTGATACACTTGATTTAAAGTCATATAAAGCAGTTAAAAATCAAATACCTCTTGATGAAATGAATAAGAAACTCGCTGTTTTAAAAGGTAAGTCTCTTCATTATGCTAAGAAAAGTATGGAAGTTCAATTTGACCATATAGATGCCGGAAATGATGATTTATTGAATAAAATTTTATGGTTCGCGGCTCGAAAGTATGAGAAATATCCATATAAATACGATGGTAAAGGGGAAGATGAAGATGATGATTAAGAATTTGGCTTGATTTATGAATTATATTTTATACAAATATGATTAATACGAATTTGAGATAAATTCTAAATTCTATATTAAATAAATTAAGACATTATGAATATAAAAAAAATATTAGATTGGAGATATTCGACAAAAGAATTTGATCCATCAAAAAAAATATCGGCAGAAGATTTTGAACAAATAAAAGCACTTCTACAAATGAGTGCCTCTAGTACGAATATACAACCATGGCACTTTATTATAGCTGAAAGCGAAGAAGGAAAGAAAAGAATCAACAAAGGAACTGAAGGCTTCTATTCTTTTAATGCATCAAAAGTCTCCAATGCTTCACATGTAGTAGTTTTCTGTGCAAAAACAGAAATTAACGAAGCTTTCTTAAAACAGCTTTTAGATCAAGAAGACAAAGATGGCCGTTATCCAAATGAAGAGATAAAAGAGAATATGCATCAAGCCAGAAAAATGTTCACTAATATCCATAAATATGATTTAAAAGATCAACAACATTGGATAGAAAAACAAGTATATCTAAATATTGGAAATCTCTTACTTGGTGCAGCAGCATTAAATATTGACGCAGTACCTATGGAGGGAATAGATGTTAAGGCTATTGATACAGAGTTTAAACTTAGAGAAAAAGGATTTACAGCAGTAGCAGTAGTAGCTTTAGGATATAGAAATGAATCTGATTTTAATACACCAGATAAAACTCCTAAATCCAGACTTCCACAAGACGAAATAATGACTATAATATAATTCCACGATCCTAAGAAAACATAAATTGAAGATTATATCGAATAGTCTAGAAAAGCAGACTAAAAATAGCGAAATATATAATGTTGGTATAGTTGGAGGTGGCATATCAGGTGTAGTTACAGCATTATCATTAGATAAAGAGGGCATAGATTCTGTCTTGTTTGAAAAGAAAACAAGTGTAGTGAATGGCCCTCCATTCTGTCATTTACATGCTGGAGGAAATTTATATCCAGATATTTCTGATGAGCAGTGTAGAAAGCTAATGAGACAGTCTATAGAAATGGCACGCTTATTTCCTCTCTCTATTGATAAAAGGCCAACTTTTATAAGTATTCCAAAATCTGAAAAATACGATGTTAATACTATCGAGCGTCGTCTCAAGATGTTAGTCGTATTTTATAAGAAATTAATCAATGAAGATCCAGGAAATGAAATTCTTGGGGCTCCAGATGCGTATTATAAAAAATATAATAAAGAAGATTTACTAGCTTTAGTAGAACGTCCCACTGTTAAATACCCTAAATCAGCAGATGAATGGATGACTAACACTATAAAGCTGATCGATTATAAATATTTAAAAACTCCAGTTTTTATCGTACAAGAATATGGGTGGAATCTTTTTAGAGTAGGGGCTCAAGCCAAATTAGCATTAGATAAATCTGAGAAATGCAGTTTAAGAACAAATACAGAAATCACACATATTGAAGATGTGCGGGATCAAAATTTAGATTATAACTGGAAGATTATAACGAATGATACCGAATATAAAGTTAAATACTTAGTAAATTCGTGTGGTTTTAAAACTGGAAAATTAGATCATTCTTTAAATTTTAATGTAAAAGGTTTGATAGAATTTAAAGCTGCTTATATTTCTAAATGGAAAACGATACCTGGTTTAATACCAGAACTTATTTTTCATGGAGAAAGAGCTACTTCACATGGTATGGCACAATTGACTCCCTATAATGGTGATTTTTATCAGATACATGGAATGACTAAGGATATTACTCTATTTGAAAAAGGGTTAATAGAATCAACAGGGTATGATAGGCCACATGAATTTGATGCAGCTATTAAGAGAAAATTAAATAGTCATTGGGAAGAAGATGAAATCAATTCAAGAACTGAAAATGCGATTAAATTTATTTCTCACTTTGTTCATTCTTTTCAATCCGCTACTGTAGGGGGAATTCCACTATATGGAGCACAGCAAATTCCTGGAGAAGATCCTAATTTGCGGGTAGGGGAAGCTAGCTTTCCTAGTCCTTTTTATGCTCGCAGTCAGATCGTCAAAGCTTCTTCTGCCTTAACTGTGGCTAATCAAATTATAAATAAGATAAAAGAAGAAGAAGAGCTAACTTCTAAAGCAAATATAGCTGCAGGGAATACATTATTAGATAGTATTTCTAAACAGGATATAGATAAAATGGCGTCTAAATTAGCTGTAGAACGTGGTTATCCCGAAGCTATGTCTCACTTGTTAATTGATAGAGATTAATAGTTAGGATATTGGCTAATAGGGTATGGAATTTGCATAAATTTAATTTTGCGAATGAGAAAAAGATATATTAAAATACAGGCAATATGTCTGATAACAGTATTTTTGTTATCGATTTCTATCAAGTTACTTGATGGTTATTTTCACCATCATTTATATGTCCATTATTTACCTACTTCAGAGCAACAATTTCATCAAAAATATAGCAAGTGTCCTATTTTAGCTTTTGAATTTTCAATATTTTCAAAAGATGATAATACCGTATTAGACCTTTGCTTAAACGATTTAACAGAATATATATCTAATTATATAGATAATATTTATCGTGATTTTTTATCTTTTTCATTTTCATTAAGAGGTCCTCCTCGTTTTACTAAATATGGCTTTATATCACTATAAATGATGTAAAATATTAATCTTGTAAAACAAAAAAATAAAAATGAAAAGAAGCATTATAGTTTTCTTTGTGCTATTTCTTTGCCTAAAAGTAAATGCACAAAATATAATAAAGGGACATGTAACAGATGAATCTAATGTACCTTTGTTAGGAGTTGAAGTTTATATTCCAGATGTTAATAAATTAATCACGACTGATCAGAATGGGTATTACGAATTGGGAAATATACCAAATGGTAATATGAAAATTAAATATTCTTTTTTAGGGTACAATACTAAAATAAAATCTGTTATATTAAATAATACGCATTTAACCTTAAATATCGTATTAAAACCTTCTGTAATAAATACTCCTGAGATAGTCGTAACTGGTAATTATATAAATTCTCAGCATGATAACATAGTAAAGATAGATGTTATGGATGATGAAGATATAGAAACTTCAGGTAGTCCCAATATTATGGAATCAATTTCTAAAGTGCCGGGAGTAGATATGATTTCTAAAGGGCAGGGTATAGCTAAACCTGTTATTAGAGGATTATCTATGAATAATGTATTGGTTTTAAATAATGGCTTTCGTATAGAAAATTATCAATTCAGTGAAGATCATCCTATAGGAATAGATGATAGTGATGTAGGTAGAATAGAGGTGATCAAAGGTCCTGCATCTCTTTTATATGGTTCAGATGCTATTGGTGGAGTTCTTAATTTTGTAAAAGATAATCCTGCTCCTGAGGGTAAAGTAATAGGGGATTATCGTTTACAACTATATTCAAATAGTATTGGTATTAATAATAGTTTAGGCCTTAAAGGTGCTACTAATAATTTCTTTTGGGGTATCAATGCCAGCCAAAAAAGTCATGCTGATTATAAAGAAGGAGGAGGAGATATAGTTCCAAATTCTAGATTTAGTGAATGGACAGCTAATAGTAATTTTGGATATACTAGTAAAATAGGAACTTTTAGAGTTTATTATGACTATTTTAAACAGAAATTGGGAATAACTAATCCTGCATCATTAGCTTTAGTATCAAGTAGAGGGCGTAAGAATGAAGTATTTTATCAAAATTTGGATCATCATTTATTATCTACTAAAAATGTTTTGTATTTAGGACAATGGAAGATAGATGCTAACGCATCATATCAAGATGCTATTAGAAAACTAAATACAGCTCCTGGTATTACTGCTGTAGAGATGAATTTAAATACAGTAAGTTATGAGACTAAAATACATTTTCCTTATAGTGATAAGTCAGAATATTTAATTGGTATTCAGGGGTTAACGCAGAAAAATCGTAATCATAACGATAGGATAGCTCAATTTTTATCTGATGCAGATATTAATAATGTCGGGATTTTAGGTATGGCTCAATTATCACTTATAGAAAATTTAAAGATTCAGACAGGTATTAGATATGATTGGTATAGGACTAAAGCTTATGAGATGGGAATAGAGGGGTCTGAAACGTATCATGCTCCTATAGATAAAAAGTATTCTAATCTAAATGGGTCATTAGGATTCAGTTATAATCTATATGATAAAATGCTTTTCAGGCTTAATTTCGCTAAGGGATATAGAGTGCCAAATATTTCAGAACTTACTTCTAATGGGTTACATGATAATAGATATGAAGTAGGAAATTCTGATTTATTAGCTCAAGATTCTTATGAAACTGATGCTAGTGTGCATTATGAAAGGGAAAATTTAGTATTTGATGTGTCTTTATTTTATAATAAGATTAACAATTATATTTTTGTTTCTCCTACAGATGAAACTTCATCAGATGGGGCTAAAATTTATAGATATTCTCAAACAGATGCGAAATTATATGGAGGTGAAGCAGGATTTCATTATCATCCTAGTGCGATTAATTGGCTTCATTTTAAAACTACATATTCTTATGTAATAGGTAAAGAAGATAGTGGGTCTTATTTGCCTTTTATTCCAGCTAATAAACTTCGTTTTGAAGTTCGTTTTACTGCTCAAAATATGGGAGTGTTAAATAAACCTAGTTTTCAGATATCTACTTTAACAGCTTTTGACCAGAATAATCCATCGGCTTTTGAAACTTCTACTAGTGGCTATACACTTGTTAATTTGAATTTGTATTCTGTATTGCATATATTAGGTAGGTCTTTTGAAATGAGTTTGGCTGCTAATAATATTTTTGATAAAAAATATATAGATCATCTTTCGACTTTGAAGGATCTTGGATATGGTGGTGAAGGTCGAAATATTTCGCTGACATTAAAGGTGCCAATTATTAATTAATATATGAATTATGCGATAAATATGGTAAAACTACATTAGCTAAAAATGCTTCATATAGAAGTTATTTATATAGAAAAGCCTCATATTTTAAAATATGTGGCTTTTCTTGTATAAGAAAGCAAAAAAATGACACTTGTTATATTTTTTATCTTGGAAGGACCTATATATCAGTGATTTATAAATTAAGATGTATAATAAGTGTCATAAAAATTAGATTTTAAAAATTATCAACCAGGAAATAGACCTTTTTTTAAAACCGCGATTTCCTGGTTGTTTATGGCAATATTTTGTGAAAGCTATGTGCTTCGGTGTGCTTCTGAAATGGAGACTTAATGCGATGTGTAAACCAATTTCCAACTCATTAATCTACCTTTAGCCACCTCCGTAGCCACATTATCAAGACACCATTTCAGAAGCACACCGAAGCACTATCTGAGACAATATCAAATATGTTATAAGGACTCGGTTAATTTTAGATACTTTTTTAATATGTCTTATATGCTCTATAGAAGCGAAAAGTGAAGAAATCGCAAATACCAAGTTTTTATTGCAAATACCAAACTCTTAATTCATAGAGATTATTACTTTTATATTATAAAATAATATAAGTCATAATTATGTTATTTCATATAATGTGCTAGTGGTGATGTAACAAGAGCCACTGTTCAGTATAAGATTAAATTTTTCAAGATATAGCAGAGAATAAAAGATTAAACAATGAAAAACATAAGTGTTGTATAACACTAGCAGCTGTAGCATTGCCTTAGAAATGTGTTTTATTTATGAAATTTGATTTATTTTTTGTAAATTTGAGTTACAAAAATTAAACTAATTATGAAAGTTATAGCTTTAAGAGGTGAGCCAAATATTGGTAAAACAAAAACATTGAATATAGTATATCGTCGTTTGATGGCTGATGGATTCAAACAAATTCCTAGCATGTTCCAGGATTTAGGACACGAGGATATTTTGGATATATTAAAAAAAGATAATTTTACAGTGGGAATAGCTACACAAGGTGATTATGCTGTAGGAAATGCGAAAGGAGATTATACTGTTAAAGATCATTTAGAGACATTAAATTTACATGGCTGTGATATAGCTGTATGTGCTGCTACATTAGGTCAAGGAAAAGATAGAATAATGAAAGCTATTGAACAGTATCCAGATCATATTTTTATCGAGAAAACCCCTTGTTATAATTTAGCTACGAAAGAAGCATCAAATACTAAATTTGCACAAGAGGTAATAGGTGAAGTTATGAAATCTATGAAGAAGGGATAAACTCTTTATTTTCGACCCTTATTTATTGTTAGATTCTCTTGTTAAATCTAGTAGACCATTTATAACAGTTAGTGGATGTGCAGGATTACCTGGAATGTATAAATCGATTTTATATTTATCTAGAAAACTACGGTTTAATGCAGCACTTCCATTGAATACTCCACCACTAATTGAATCAACACCGACGAGAATGATTATTTTCGGTGAAGGAATAGCGTCGTAACATATTTGTAAAGGCTCTGCCATATTCTCGGTAATAGGGCCTGTTATTATTATGCCATCAGCATGACGTGGAGAGGCTACGAATTCAAGTCCATAGCGTCCCATATCGAAATTGGCATTTCCACAAGCTCCTAATTCAACCTCGCAAGAACCATCGCCACCTGCAGAGACTTCTCGTAATTTGAGTGATTTAGAAAAGGTGTTTTTTATATCTTCTCTTATTTTACTTTTATCAAAAACGATTGGATGGTTTTCTCCTTCTTTGACTATTAAATTTTCACGGATATTTGAAGCTATTTTATAGTCTTGTGTGAATTTTATCTTCTCTGGAAAGGCGAATGCACATTCACCACAAAAGGCACATTTTCCTAAGTCTATTCTAACAGGATTAGAAGAAATAGCACCTAGGGGGCAAATATCAACTAAAGCTTGCTCATTCACTTTGGCAGTAGATATTTCAGGTCTGCCTCTGAATGGGGCTTTAAGTTTAGCATTTCTTAAATCTGGTATATATTGTTTACCGTTATGGTATATTACTTTAACTTCTTTTATCATGATTTAAATTTTATAAGTCGTGTCCACAGTAACTTAAATTATAACTTTTATTGTTGATTGGAAAATCTGAGATTTCAACATTTCTTAAAGATAATTCTAAGGCTTTCCAGTTATGTAAAGAAGGGTCTTTTATCTTATAATGTTTTAATTCTCCTTTTTCATCTGTAATAGCACAATGGCAAACCTCTCCACGCCATGCCTCATTTATTGAAATAGCTAGTTCATCTGGCTGTAAGGTCAAATCGTAGTTTGGTTTCTCTGTAGTATGATTTTCAAATGGATAGCTGTCCATTAGATTTCTTATCCAGGCTATAGATTTTATTATTTCCTTTTTCTTTAACATAAAACGAGAAAAAGTATCTCCATGTTTCATGGTTATAGTTTCATAAGGAAATTTTTGATATGTCGAATTTGGATGTGAAACTCTTATATCTCTTCGAAGATTAGTCATTCGAGCTGTTGGTCCAACAGCTCCAATTAAATGAGCTTGTTTGTTTGTTACAGTACCCACAAAATCAAAACGGTTTTGAATACTTGGTAAGCGGTAGGTTACATACGCCATTTCATTAAATTGCTTTTCAAATCTTAACAACATTTCAAGCAATTCTTCTTTTAATTCTGAGGTAAATGGAAAATTTGTTCCACTTAATCGTATTAAACTTTTACCAAAACGATTACCACACCATAATTGGGTAAAATTAATGATAGCAGTTCTTAAAATAGCGAAAACATTAGCACCGAGATGATATGCTGCATCTGTACATAATGCGCCTATATCACCAGTATTAATGGCTATTCTTTCTAATTCTATAGCTAGTACTCGTTCTATTTGTGTGCGTTCAGCTACTTTTTTATCAGCTAAGGCCTCCATAGTTTGAACGAAAGTACTAGTATGTCCTATCGCCATATCACCTGCTATGTTTTCTGCCAATAAATTTCTTTGCAAGTTGTTTTTTTTCTCTAAAAGAAGTCGTTCGATACCTCTATGTTGCCATCCAAGTTGGATTTCAAGATGTAAAACATTTTCGCCGTTACATATAAATCGAAAATGTCCAGGTTCGATTATTCCTGCATGGATAGGACCAACGCCGACTTCGTGTAATTCTTCGCTTTGAATACTATAAAAAGGATAGTCACAAAGCTGTATATTTTTATTTGAACGATCGTGTGCGAAACGAACAGGTTTTAACCAGGGGTGATTTAGAAAATTAACACCGAAATTCTCATATATTTCACGCTCAAAAATATGTAAAGCAAATACTTTCTCGCTTAGAGATCTTAATTCCAGTTTTTCAGATGATTTAAGAAAATGGGAAAGTAAAATGATAGAGTGGTTTTGATCATCAGCGATAGCCATAATAAATTTAAGGCCGTCACTTATTTTATAAGCAAAATAATTAAGGCAATGATTATTATCCTGCTCGAAAATCTGTATACTTAAGTCGAAAAAATCTTCGTATGATAAAGATGTTATCTTATTTAAATCAATAGATTGATTATTCTTAATTCGTGATATATTTTGTATGTCAATCATTATTTTTAATTTAAAATAGCGATAGCTGTATTAATTAAATCGGTAAAAAATAAAGGAGGGTTTATTCCAAGATAAATAACTAATCCGAATAAAATAAATTGCGAAATGCTTTCGTATGGATTCTGATGTGCTTCTTTATTTAGCAAATCTTCAGTTATATCAGCATATAATAGATGAGCGAAACGTTTAATAAATATGTAAATGATCACACTCAGTAAAATGAGTACGACTATAGCTATTATGTAATTGTGATTTATAAATAAAGCTTTAAAAATCATTAATTCACTCACGAATAGTCCTGATGGTGGAATCGCCAGGATAGTTATTACCCCCAATATAAGAGCAAGAGAGCCTAAAGGGTTAATTCTAATATAGTTACCATTGTTTTTTATCCATATAGAATTGAAAAAATTACGGATAGATCCTAATTGAAAAAACATACCAGCTTTAGCAAATGAATGGAAAATTAGATGTAAAATAGCAGCATAAATTCCGATACGACCAAGTGATAGTCCAATGATAACAATGCCCATATGTTCCATTGATGAAAATGCTAATAAGCGTTTAAATCTTCTTACTCTGGTAAATTGAATGCTGGCTATAAAAATAGATAGCACACCAACCAGCATTAAAACATGCTGTGCCCAAAGTAAAGTAGAAGTTTGTGCTATAATTAAATATATTTTATATATGCCAATAAAGCCAACATTAACTAATGCGGTGGACATAAGGGCATTTACAGGGGTAGCAGCTATTGTTTTAGCATCTATTGCCACGGAAAATAATGGGAAAATACTGATTTTTACAGATAAACCAGTAAGGATTAAGACAAAGGCTACTCTTACCCATAGTATGTTCATGCTTGAAGCAGCATTTAGTAAATTTGTGAAGTTTAAATTATTAATACCATTTTCGCTAGCTACGATACTTAAAAATAAAATACCGATAAAGGCAATAGATAAACCTACCGATGAAATGAATAAGTATTTCCATGTGCCTTCCATGGCATCTTTAGTGCGGGAGTGAAATATTAATAATGAAACAAATAAACTAGTAGTTTCTATACTTACCCATAATAATGCTAGATTTTCCGCAAAATAGGCACTGACCATTGCTGTTATGAATAGAATCAATGCTGAGTAGTATTGCGCTTTCTGTCTCTGGTTATTAGCTTTTCTTTTTAAGTATAAATAACTATGGTAAAAAGAAAATATACTTAAGATACTTAGAATAGTAGTCAATAAAATACCTAAAGCATCAAATTTATAGTAAGTGCTGTCGAATTGGTTGATGTGTGTGTATGCATAAATAGTTAGAGCCACTAAGGATATTGAAAATAAACTTAATGATGAATAGTTGACCCAATTTTTCTTGCTTAAAAATATAGATAAACTTAGTAGAATGGAAAAAATTATAAATATAAAAATCATCATATTAGTCTTTAAGTCTAGATAATTGGTCGATTTTAGTGCTCTCAAAAGCGTCTCCGATGTGATTAATAAATACTCCTAAAACCAATATACCCATAAGTACATCGAGGAGTATTGCTAAATTCACCATAAGTGGCATGGCACTTCCGACGGCGAGAGATAATAAAAATATACCATTTTCGATAATTAGATATCCGACGAGGTGTGAAAAAATGTTTTTATGTATGATAATGAAATATATACCAAATATAACTGAAGCAAAAGCTACTGTGAAATACTTAGTGTGTATTTGATCACTATTTAAATAGGAGTTTAGTAGGAAACTAAATAATAAACTCATTACTACGACTATTATTGACAAGAATACTGGGATAGATGTTTCTTGTATTCTGTTAAGTTTATTATGTCTTCTGACTTTATTTAAAAACCAAGGAACGATTAATGACTTGATTAAAATGGTTTCAGTGAGAATAAATATAAAATCAAAAGGTTCTATTTTTTTTAAACTGAAGAAAACTATCCCAAATAGTATAAAGCCTTGAACAGATAATAGCCATACAAATTTCTTTACGCGTTCCGATAGAGCGAAATAAATTAAAGAAATAGCATATAAAATAATTAATAGGTATGTCATTTTAATTTAAAATTATTTTTTGAGTGATAATTAATGCTGTTAAAAATACTACTATAGATATAGCTGAAAGCATTATAATCCATTGTGGGTTTTTTTCAAGCTTATTTCGTGCTTTGAAGGATTCGAGCATTCCAATCGTAGCAGAAAAGGCTAACTGGATTCCAAAAAAAGCGAGTATTTGCCAATAGAAAGCCCAGGAGTTAGAAATGATAAAATTAGATATTAAAGCTCCGTATATCGAAAATTTCAACCACGTCACTATATGTATCAATCCTAAATCGAAGCCACTATTATCAAGAATCATCACTTCATGAACCATCGTTAACTCTAAATGAGTTTTGGGATCATCGACAGGCATTCTTGAATTTTCTACCATGGCAATATATATTAAGACATAAGTAGAAGCTATTCCTATGATATAGTATAAACTGGTATCTAATTTTAAGTGTAGAAATAAATCATTAAAAGAAATATTATCAGTAAATAATGCTAAAGAACCAGCTAGAATAAAGAATGCAGGTTCGACTAGCATAGAATAAAGTGCTTCTCTATTAGCTCCCATTCCTTCAAAACTACTTCCAGTATCCATTGCCGAAATTATCATCATAAATTTTCCTATACCAAGTAAATATGCGAAAAAGACAAAATCACCTTCGAAGGATAAGAGTGCTTTCTGAGAGCCTATAGGAATGAATAAAGCGGCAAGTAATACGGATGAAAAATAGACTAGAGGAGCTATTTTAAAAATAAAACTTGTCGTACGACTATAAATAGCTCCTTTTTTGAATAATCTTATTACATCATACGCAGGTTGAAGAATAGAGGGCATTTTTCGTGCAGCGATTCGTGCCTTGACTTTTTTAATAATTCCTACGAAGAAAAGAGTTGAGATTAAGATTAATAATAAACTAATCATCTTATATTAAATTATAAAAAGTGAGTAAAAAGATAAGAACTAAAAATAACAAGGCATAAAGTAAATAATGCTGAATCTTACCTGTCTGCAGTATTGCTATCTTTTTTAGCCAAACTAATATTTTATTGCTAGGTGCTGTTATTAATTTGTCTTCAAAAATATCACTTGAATGTGTTTCAAATTTTCTGTCTTGTGGAAAAATTTCAGTTTCGTCAAAGTCTGTGAAATCTTTTTTAACATTTACTATTTTTGATGATAATTGTTTGAAATTATCAGCATAAGAAGTAGCTGTATATTGATGTATTGCAGGATCGGCTCCTTGATAAGCACAACCCCATGTCATATCTTGTTTTATAGTTTGTCGTTTTTGTTGCCATGCTCTTAATATCCATAATAAACCTATGATTATTATGAATATACCAGAGGATATGCTTATGTGATTTAATGTTGGGATGATTTGATTGATTCCAGCTGTGTTTATTGAAAATAAACTTATTATTTGCGATAAGGGATGCATAAAAATAAATGGAACAAAGCCAATTAGAATTATCATAAAACCAATGATAAAATCGGGAATTAACATGGATGAATCAACTTCTGTAGCATGTTCTACTTTCGATGAGCGGGCTGTTCCCAAGAAAATAACGCTGAATACTTTGGTAAAGCAAAATAATGCAAGACCTCCTATGATAGCTAGTCCAACGAAACTGAACATTAGAACAATATCGGTGAATAGGCTAGCAGAGTGTAGAGAGTGGAAAATACCGGAATAGATTAAAAACTCAGAAATAAATCCATTAAATGGAGGTAAACCGCTAATGGCTAAAGCTCCTAAAAGGAAGAATATAGCTGTTTTTGGCATTTTTTTAATTAGCCCGCCTAATTGTTCTATGTTTCTAGTATGAGTTTGCTTGTAAACGGAACCAGCAGTATAAAAGAGTAAGGATTTAAAGAGAGAATGGTTAAGTATATGTAAAATACCACCACCAAAACCTAGTGCAGCTAATATAGGAATGTCTTCTGCTATGCCGATAACGCCCAAACCAATTCCTATACCAATGATTCCAATATTTTCAATACTATGATATGCCAATAGTTTTTTTACATCATGCTGAACAATAGCTAAAGAAACACCTACGATTCCAGATGTTAGAGATATAATCAGAATGAATAGGCCTATGTTAAATAAATCATTATGGATA